>JAPOHM010000038.1 GCA_029979405.1 Methanobacteriota archaeon | reverse complement strand
CCCTTCAGGGTTCAGTAACTCCCATTCGACATCCGAATTACCTCCTCCAAAGAAACCACCCGGGTTTACAACGGTTGAGGAGATAGTAATCCTGTCTGGAAGTGGAAGACCGTCTTCGCAGTCAGGCGTAGCATCGAAACTCATTGTTGCTGAATTTGTATTGCTTTCAGTCCAAACGATATGCATATCGATACGAACATCTACAGTTGTTGAATGAGTATTTCCCACCTCGTCTTCAACACTCATTTTCACATCAAATATCCCGTGTGTTAGCCAAGTGTAGGTGATAACCGCATTATCCGATGGATCTGCCTCAATTGGAGTGCTTCCATCGTCTGGGTCGAGAATAATTTTCGTAATTGGTGCGACACTTGATGTTGTATCAGCATAGTCAAACTCGATAGTTACTCCAGTGGCAGGACCCGCCTGTCCGTTGTTGAAAGATGTCTCAATCATACCAGATGTAGTCTCATAATAAACAATTAAATCAATCGGCCCAGTATATCCATCTTCCATCTCGTCGCCACCTCCAATACATCCAGATAAACCGGCTGAAAGCAGGCTAAAGAGGACAACTATGAGGTTCAAATGGGACTTCATCAGTACAACCTATGTTGCTCCTATCCAAAAACCTCCCGTTTATCCTCGATTGATTAAGTCGGTGGTTTCAAAAATGGGGACCCTCGCAGGCTGATACATAGCGGGATAGGTTAGCATGGTTCGACCGACGGGCTCATAACCCGTAGATCGATGGTTCAAATCCATCTCCCGCTACCAATCTCAGTTGTTTGAACTGTATTCGTGATAGTCGTGTGCTGGAACCAACGAGTCAACAGCGGCTTGCAATCTTGCATTAGCAGCCTGCTCCCCAGAAATGATTGCAGAGATTTGCGATTCAATACTTGATTGTACGTCTCCTCCCAAAACCTGACCAATTCTTCTAGCATCTGCGGGAGGTCTTGATTCGATCTCTAGAACAAAGGCTCCATTTTTGCTAATTACTGGCCCTGCTATTGGAACTAATTTTGCTAAAGTTTTCGTGTTACCACATTGCTCAGCTAAATCTAATGCCGCTGCGATGTGCCCGGGTTGTAATTTCTCACATTTTGCAAATGCTTTTGCAGCAGCTCTCTTTTTCCCAGCATTAGAATGAATAAACCCAGCTAAATGATAATCAGCAGCTGCCGTTACAAAATCATGACCAAGAGACTTCCCGAGAATGTTCCTTTGCTTGTGTAGAATTGTAATCGTTGTCCTTGCACGCTTGTATTTTGCTCTACTATTCAATACAGCTGCAAGTATTCGTAGACCTCTTACAAGAAAATCCTGCGTTGCATCATCTCTTGGTTTTTGAGCCATCAATTGGTCAACTAGGGCTGATGCCATAACTTCGGCCCTCTCGGAGCGACCTTCTCTGTGATATGCTTCCAATTGACTAATCGCTTGTTCTGGATTAGTCGTTCCGAACATGAATCAACCTGAGAGTAGTCGCTTTTCACACCATCGGTTGAATTAACTAAAACAAAAATAACGAAATGAGTTAAATTTGGTAACTACTTAGCAAAAGTCGAATGGAATCAGAAATAAAGTCGATTGCCGTAACTGGTACCCCTGGTTGTGGCAAAACTACACTTTGTTCGAAATTACCATATCCGGTTCTTTCAGTAAATGAATTAGCGATAAAATATGATTGCATAGGCCCTGTTGAATCAGACGGCGCTGCACCAATCGACATAGAAAATCTGTCAAAAAAATGGGTTAAACCAGACGAAATTACACTAATTGACGGACATCTATCACACCTGTTGCCTGTTGATGCAATTATTATTCTGAGATGTAAGCCAGAGATCTTGAGACAGAGATTGACTAATCGAGAATATTCAGTTGTTAAAGTCGAAGAAAATGTTGAATTTGAATTATTAGGCGGGGTTTGGGCCGATTTATTGAATGATAATCGTCCGAAAATTGAGGATTCTGAAAACATAGTCGATTGGATAAATTCTGGCTGCCCAAATATTACCAGTCCATTTGATGCTATTGACTGGATTTCTGAGATATAATACAAAAGGCGTCTTGGTTTGGGGGAATCCATGGCCTTAGAAAAAGGACGCAATTTGTTCAAGAAAATGAGCGATCCTTTGGTAACTAAATTACACGGTGTTGAGCCAGCTGTTTTGACATGGTTGACACTCCCTACTGGACTACTATCAGCCTATATGATGATGAGTGCTGAAGGAGGTACTGAGGGCGCTTTGATGTTTTTAGGAGCCGCTTTTTTGATGGCTATGGCGATGGCCCTTGACGGTTTGGATGGAAATTTAGCAAGAGCTACAGGCAAGGTTACTCGATGGGGCGATTATCTTGACCATACACTTGACAGAGTTCTTGATGTTGTCTGGATTTTAGCTCTTGGTTACAATATGTATTGGTTTGGACATGTTGAACTGGCTTGGCTTGCCGCGATGTTGACAATGTTTGGTTCCTATCTAGGTACACAAGCGCAGGCGGTTTCAGGTGCAAGAAATTATGGCGGTTTCAGCAGAGCGGACAGGATGGTTCTGACATTCATTGCCTTAATTTCCTGCGCAGTAATGGCTTACATTGGAAACGATTCGTTTGGTGCTTGGAATGGTATAGAGATAAACCCAATTTCGATAATTATCGCAATATCTGGATTTGGTGGAGCATACACATTCATTGTTAGATTCATAAAAGCAAGAGGTCAAATCCAAGAACTTGACAAATCGAAGCCTATATCTACTCCGTCACATAATAATAACGATGATGAGGCTTAGTTTGAAAACTATAGAACAGTCGCAAATTACGCACATTTTGTACCGCCTACGGCGGTATCCTCATAACCAAATCACGGAAAGCGATAGAATGATGGCAGGCGAAATGCTGAACGGCGGAAATCGTAAATTGACTTTTTTTGTCTTAGTTGTGTTGTTACTTTCTTCAATACCATTGATGCCAACAACCGCTGCTGACGAAGGAAATCCAGCTGAATTACAGGCTCAAGATATTCAGGCTACTTTCGATCCAATAAGCGAAGAAACTACGATAACTTGGAGAAATATTGAGGATTCAGGAGGAGATTTCGACCTGTTGGATGAATTATATGATGCTACATATCACGTCTATCGTAGTTCAGAATTGATTACTTCAGCAAATGTTGGTAACCTACAACCATTCCATTCCGTAATAGCTTGTGACGAGGGCGTTATTGGAAGCAATCCAGGAGATTGTAGAGGAATGGAAGATAAACATCCGGGTCATTCAACCACCTATCAGGTGAGTGCCGGTGTGGAAGGCGATTTCTATTACGCTATAGTTACCGAATTAAGTGACGGAAATTTCACAACGACATTCGACGTTAATGCTAGTCTAACAGGTGAACCCGTTTACGAGAAGACTTCACCAGTTAGGTCACCTCTGAATATTAACGCGGAATTCAATCCTGCGACAAGTCAAACTAGTGTTAACTGGATTAACTACAATATAATCAACCCGATATTGCCAACAGAGGGTGAAGATGCTTTCGAAATTCACTTGTGGCAGACCACTGAAAAAATAAACCGTTCAAACGGTCAAACACTATTCTCTGTTTACAGTCCAATTGCAACCTTGGCTCCAACAGTAGATTCATACACAGTAGATGTGCCTCAGCAGACAAATCGTGAGGTTTACTATTCAGTCACCTACCTCTTGAAAAACTGGACTGAAAGCGGTGACGATTATGAAGACGTAAGATTCCTATCTGGTAACTCTATGGAAAACCCGGTGATAGAGGATAATACGCCCCCTCCATTCGTAAGTTCAGTTGACGCATTCTTTGTACCAGATAATGGAACTGGAATAACAACAATTGCTTGGGATGATGTCTTGTCAATCACAGGAGAAGAGTACAGAATTTATCGACACGGTGATTTCTTCAATAGCACTAATAATCCATATGCACAATTAATCGCAACAGTCCAAGAAGGAGTGGGAGAATTCCAGTTTTACCTACCATACAATACATATGGCGATTACGTGTATTGCGTCGTTGTTGTGGATAGGTATGGGTCATTCAATACTAATGTGCCTTACAATATTTGTAAGACAGTGTTCGAAGATTCAAACGTAAACTGGGTTAAGGAGCCAACAAATGTTTTCGCTGAATTTATCGGAGACGGAACAACAAGAGTAACATGGACTGACCAAGCTGGCGTAGAGGGAGAGAGATACCATATTTGGCGCGCCCAAGGAAGAGTTGTTGGTGCACAATTTATCGAGAATGAATCCCTGATTTGGATGGGAAGTGTAGCCGATGGAATCGAGAGATTTGATGTCACATTACCAGATGACATAATCGGCAACTTCATCCACTATTTCGTTACTAGCGAAGCCTTGTATAACTGTCAGGGATGTACAACCCCAGTTATGTACAAAGAATTGGTTCAAAACGTGTATGGCCCTATTACAGAAGATACTAGAGTTCCACAACCCGCAAGAATCAACGACATCGAAATGATTGGTGAGTTAGGTGTAGTTAATCTCGAATGGCTCAATTCATTAGATGAAGAAAATGAGGAATACTGGGTTTACAAGCACACAGGTGACCCATTTGGAGATTCAGAGTTTGCAATTTCTAACTATACCGAAGAAGGTTGGGAATTCGTAGCAGGGCCAATCGCTGAAAACAGTTTTGCTTCAATTACCTCACAATTTGCAGTAGATCCCGATACCGAAATGGAGGTATGGTACACAGTGATTATGGCCGATGAGTTTGGAAACAAGAACCCACAGATTATTCCAGGTGTCGGAGGAAATGCTATTCAAATTAAAGAAGACACAAAGGCACCTTCAATCACATATGCAATTCATGACGAAGATAATGTTCCAGTATCCAAACAATCTTTGGTCAAAGGAGATTACACTCTCAGAATAGAAATTTCAGAATTACTAAACAAGGATGATGAATTCCCAATGGTAAATATCTCAACCTCCAACGGAGGAAGCCTAACCGGTGGTAGCGAACAAGCAATGGTTCTACTTTCTAAGAACGTAAATAATCCGGATAAAGGACCTGAATACTTTATCTCGTTCTCAATATCTGGTTCTTCGGTCGCAGGGCAGTTACTTATCACAATCAACATGACTGATGAATCGCTCAACTCCGCTGAGCATGAAATTGATGACTTCTGGATAGACGCAAAAGCTCCAACAGTCTCAATTTTCAGTCCAACAGATTCAGGCGATGGCGCAATGTATCTTTACGGCAATGACATCAAAGTTATAGCAGGTGCGACCGATGACGTTGAGATAGAAATGATGCAGATGAGATTCGTGCAAAATTATGGAACATCATCTGCAGTCACAGAACCTTGGAGGGATGTTTCTGGAATTACCATCAATGAAGAAGGTGACTGGACGATTGAAATGGAATTCAATTCAGGAAGCTTCCAACCAGGAACACACCAAGTCTCGGTCAAAGCAATAGATACAGCAGGAAATGAAAGAATTGTAAATGTACAATTCATTACAGATTGGTGTAGACATAGAGTCGATGGTGAAACAATTTGTGAATATACAAACCCTGTAGCATCTGAACCAGAAACGGTTTACAGAGACCTGAATTCAACAGATCCTCCATACATGATAACATACATTACAGCAGGAGTTTCACTCTTGGCCGTTATTACATGTCTGTTAGTAATATCAACTGCGATGTCTGGGCCTAAGAAAAATAAGGGCGAAGAAGATGATGCTGGAGATGACTGGATGAGTGAGTTTATCGGAACTTCAGCAGAACCAGATATGGCGACAATCACAGGAACCGCACCAGCGGAAGAAAAGTCAGAATCCAAGACCGTTGAAGATGACGATGAGGATGATCCGTTTGCTGTTAACGTCATTCAACCAAAACGACGCCGTAAGAAAAACGACGACGATGATGACGACGACGATGATGACGATGACGACGATGACGACGATGACGACGATGATGACGACGCTCCAAGAAAGAGGGTAAGGAGAAGGCCTGCACCAAAGAAAAGAGAAAGGCCGGCCCCACGTCGCAAATCAGTAAAGAGAAGACCAACGAAGAAGTGATATCTTGTCTGAAGAACATTCCTCTTCAGAAATAAGCGTACTTCAGGCATTCAGTCCTACGGAGAATAAGTTGAACTGGTTATTAATAGCAGTTCCAGTAACAGCATATTTTTCGATAATTGCACACGATGCAGCACTTAGTTTCCTGTTTTCCATGGTTGCTATTATGCCTCTAGCGTTCTTGATGGGTCATGCGACCGAGGAAATTGCACTCCGTACGAGCCAATCTCTAGGTGGCCTTCTAAACGCTACATTTGGTAATGCTGTTGAAATCATTATTGCTGGATTGGCGATTTACACGGCTGCCAAACATGCTGACCAGGCTGAAACCATGATAACAGTCGTCCAGGCGAGCCTTATTGGGAGTATTCTCGGGAATATGTTACTCGTTTTGGGACTTGCAGTTTTATGGGGAGGAATAAATCACAGGAATCAGAGTTTCAACCAATCAGCATTGGATTCAAGTGGTTCAATGTTGCTTATCGCAGTCCTTGCTATGCTAATCCCAGCAGCGGTAAATCTTGGCGGAGGAGGGTTTGATAGCATTGTCCAATTGTCAAGATATGCTTCAATAATCCTGTTGTTAATTTATGGTTCAGCACTACTTTTCCAATTAAAGACGCACTCTGATATATTCAATTCAGAAGAGCACATTGAGCATGAAGATCCTAGGATGACGTCTAAGGATGCTTGGACTTTACTTATTTTAGCGACAATTTTGGTAGGCTGGATGGCTGAAATACTTGTTCACTCAATCGATTCGGCTGCAAACGAATGGAATTTGCCAGCTCTTTTTATCGGTGTTATTCTACTCCCATTCTTTGGAAACGCAGCAGAACACTTCACTGCTGTAATAGTTGCGGGTAAAAATAAGATGGACTTATCTCTTGCAATTGCGATTGGTTCAAGTGTACAAATAGCGGTTTTTGTAGCTCCATTGATGGTAATTTTTGCTTGGTTAATGGGAGTCAACCTATCACTTGAATTTGGGCCGTTGGAAACTGCCGCTACCTTCATGTCGGTGTTGGTTGTTAATTTCATCTTGAATGATGGGAAATCAAATTGGTTAGAAGGCATAATGTTGTTAGCATGTTATATCATTTTAGCAATGAGTTTCTGGATGTTGTAATGTCGAGGTATTAAGCATGGGGTTATCCGCTGAAATTTGGGCACAAATTGATTCTTGGGGTGGTCCAACCTTTGGAGTAATTTTGGTTATAATTGGTGTTTACCTAATGTTTAGGGGTGCAAAAAGAATCAAGATACTTTCATTCTTGACAGGTTGCGCAATAGGTAATTTGTCAAGCGCGATAATTTACAGTGAAATTGGTTATATGATACCATACCCAGAGGGAGATGTAACGATTGCTATTACCCTTGGAATTGGGTTATTGATGTTTACAGCAGTCAATCTTCTATCCCTCGCAATCACTGCATATATCTCTCTTCAAACCATGTTGTTCATCATAACTGTGTTAGAAGCAAACGGTTATGATTCAGGAACGGAAATAATGGGTGGAATATTAGTTGGTATTTCTTTCTTGATCAACCGATATATGAGGAAAAATCTGTATTTATTCGGTTCAGCAGCCTTAGGGACTCTGTTTGTGATTTATGGATATTTCATCATGAATGGTCAAATTCCTTCCGATGTTGTTTTGACAGATGTGAATGTTCAATTAATAGGTCTCGCTTTATTCCTGAATTCATTCTTAATTCAGAGAAAGATGATGAAGGATATTCAAGAAAAGAAGTTTCAAGAAGAAATGCAGGATGCAGTTTCAAAACATAATTATCAGCAACAAATCGATAACGATGCCTATGGAAGAGGCAGATACATTGAGCCAGATATTCTAACTCAGGCGTCGTTAGAAGAAAATCAAAATTTCTCATACCAAAGTTATAATCTTAATAAACAGTATTGATTTAATAATGGTTCATTAAAATGAATAGTAATTTTCTACCGCTTGGTTGAAATCAGTCAGAAGTTTATGTTCATCGATAGAATTGACTTTACAATCCTTCATCAACGCCTCGCCTTCTACCCAAAGGTCGACACATTTTGCACCGTTGTAAATCAAATTGGAAATGTGCCTCTCGTTATCTTTACCATAAGGTGACATCTTGATGTCATTCAAGTCCCAAACGGCCCAATCTTGACTATCCTTAGTAGCGATTGCGAATGCTTCCTTTGCAAGCATTGCTGAAGCGTCCCAATGGTCGTGTCTCTGTACAAGACAAGCCATTCTGGCTTCGTGCGCCATGTCCAATCCAGAACCACTTGAAGCAGGTCCGTCTGTTCCAAGTCGGATGTTGACTCCAGCATCCCTGTATGCAGGTATAGAGGCGGTTCCTCCGCAAGCTAATTTCATGTTTGAGGAAGGGCAGTGAACTAGAGTTGCATCTCTTGCAGCCATTGTTCTCATTTCCGACTTCTTCACCCATGAACCATGTGCACAGATTGTTTTGTTTGGAATGAAGTAATCTAGACTGTCAAGGTATTCTACCGGATACATTCCAGTTTTCTCATAACACCCAGCAACCTCTTTTCTTGTTTCAGAAATGTGAACATGAAGGTGGGCATCATGCTTCTCAGCTAATTCCTTACCGCCAAGAAGTGTTTCCTTATCGCAAGTATAAACAGCATGTGTGGCTACACCATACTGGACTTTGTTCTCAGGTTTGTTAGAAGCCAGTTGAGTATCTAACTGTCTTCTCACGCTACCATCATCTCCATCTTCCTGAGGTGGCCACAGTGTTTGCGGACCACAAACGACCCCTCTAAGTCCAGCCTCATTTAGTGCCGAAACAATCGCTTGCGGGAAATGATACATGTCGCATGCAAATGTAGAACCGGTCTTGATCATCTCTAGAGCAGAAGCAAGGGCGCCTATGTGCGCATATTCCTTTGTTAGATTCATCTCGGTTGGAAAAATAGATTTCTCAAGCCATTCATCCAGTGGTAAGCCGTCTGAAAAGTCACGAGCATTCAATTGCATAGGCAAATGAGTATGCCAATTTTGGAATGAACGCGTAATCAATTTTTTTGTTCCATCAATGTTGTAAACGACGTCCTCGTCTCCGTTAGAAGACGACCAAGTTCCGTCAGCAAATAGAAGAAAATCACCCAAATGGGTTTTTTGATTTTCATCAATCAGCACTGCGTTTGTATAGCGTGCAGCGGCTTCGCCCATGTTCAATGGTGGATATTATCCAATGTGAATATTTGCTTATTCCTCTTCTTCCATAATCAAATCAATCTGGAATCTTGCATTGTGATGGCCCCACATTACCTTACCTGGCTCTTCGAAAATGAAGTACTTGGTAGTGAAGTGAGTTCCAAGTTCTGGATGCTCCTCTTCCAATTGGATAGATATTCTGTCGCTGTAGCTCCCTAAGGTCCCAGTGCACGCTTTTCCTCTGATTCCATCGACTAAGACGGGATGCATTTGCTCTTCGAAATTCACCGTCTTTGGTAAATCTTGATCGAATGGATGTGCGTCATTTTCAATCATTAGGCTTTCTTCTGTTGCTGGCTGTGTTCTTATTTCTTCATTATTTTTCATACTAATACCTCCTTTTTGTGTTGTATTTTTTGTTTTATTATTTCTCCTGTTTGTAAATTAATGGCCGTTAATTGAGGGTCCTTTCCTCCATAACAGCAGGAGTCAATTCCTATTGCCGCTGTTCTTCCATTTCGCAGTTCAGCGTCTGATTCCCAAACCTCAGACTGCTTCAATCCAAAGAATGGCATTGGTGAGTGCCCAAAGATAACGGTTCTTTCATTATCGATTGGGAAAATAGTTTCGTGGAACTCTTTTCTAATCCACAAGAGAGTATCCTTTGTTTGAAGGTCTGGCTCAATATCATGAGGCATATATCCAGCATGAACTAATCTAAACTCATCTAAGACAATGTGGTGTGGAAGAGAATCAAGCCAAGCTAAATCCTGTGCGCCTCTTTTTCTCAATTTGTACTTGTTTATTGAGCCATCACTGTTTGTAAATTCTTCAATGTAAGAGTTCAAAGTAGCTCGTCCCCCATTATACATCCAAGCAAATTGGT
>JAPOHM010000068.1 GCA_029979405.1 Methanobacteriota archaeon | reverse complement strand
GCAAAAACTCAGGAACAGCACTGCTATGATGGAACAACATCCGCCGTTGTTCTCGCCGGTGAATTGTTGAAAAAATCCGAGGATTTAATCGAGCAAAACGTTCATCCAACCCTGATTTGTGAAGGATTCAGACTCGCTGCTGAAAAGGCAGTAGGATGTCTTGATGAGCATGGCATATCCACCCAAGGCGAAGATGATGTTTTGATGGAGGTCGCAAAGACTTCCTTGACTGGAAAATCAGCAGGAGCTGTCAAATCTTTCCTTGCAGACATTTGTGTTAGAGCTGTCAACGCCGTAGGTAGGGTCGAAGACGGTGAAAGGCTGGTCGACCTTTCGGACATTAAGGTCGAGAAGCGACAAGGTGGGTCAATCAAAGATAGCACTCTTGTCGACGGTATCATTCTCGATAAAGAAAGAGTTCATGCCGGTATGCCCAGGTCAATTTCAGATTGTAAAATTGCGCTAATCAATAGCGCAATCGAAGTCAAAAAGACTGAAGTCGATGCAAAAATCCAGATCACAGACCCGTCTATGTTAGCCTCATTCCTTGCGGAAGAAGAAGGGTATATCAGAGGACTTGTTGAGAAGATTAAGTCTAGTGGTGCCAACGTAATTATCTGCCAAAAAGGAATTGATGATTTAGCTCAACATTACATGGCTAAATCTGGCATTTTTGCTATCCGAAGGGCAAAGAAGAGTGACATGGAAGCCCTGTCAAAGGCGACAGGTGGAAAAATCGTAACCAATATTGACGATTTATCAAGTTCTGACCTTGGTAATGCATCAAAGGTAGAAGAAAGGAAGATAGGAGAATCAGATATGACTTTCATTACCGGATGCCCAGAAGCTAAATCCGTATCTGTTCTATTGCGAGGTGGCACTGAACACGTTGTTGATGAGATTAGAAGAGCATTTGATGATGCAGTTGGAGTTGTTTCGGTAGCTTGGGAAGATGGCTATGTCTTAACCGGTGGAGGAAGCGTACTGGCGGCGCTATCAAGAGACCTCAGGTCTTTTGCTGAATCTGTCGGTGGAAGAGAGCAAATGGCTATCGAAGCATTTGCAAGCGCTTTGGAGATTATTCCTCGAACCTTGGCTGAAAATGCAGGTTTAGATCCTGTCACAACAATCATAGAATTGAGAAAATCTCACGCAGATGGTAATTCCACCTCGGGAATAAATGTCGAGGATGGAGGCGTAATGGACATGCGCAAGGCAAATGTCCTAGAACCACAAAGAGTTGTAGAACAAGCAATTCAGTCTGCGACAGAAACAGCTACAATGATTTTGAGGATTGATGATGTCATCTCATCGAAAGGAGTTTCTGGCGATGGTATGATGGATGGAATGGACGATTTCCATATGTGATTTTTAGGAAACAAAAAATCTCATAATTTTCTATCCCTTTAGGGATAGACAACAAACCTTCAAAGACTAAGCCCTTGTCGTATAGATTGCTCAGCGTGAGCATTGGTGATAGCATGCCGACAGTCGCAAAAGTTTGGATTGAAGAAGACTGCATTACTTGCGATGCTTGTCAAGATATTTTACCGGAAGTATTCGAGGTAACCGACGATACGAGCCAAATCAAAGCGGAGGTCAGAGAGGACGGTTCGTTTGACCGAAATGTCGGGCAATCCTCAATCAAAGCTGAGTTTAGAGTCGAATATTCCGAGTTAATCGAGGAAGCTGCTGATGCCTGTCCCGTTGAAATCATCAAGTTCGAATATGATGGTGGAACAGTAGAAGCAGAAGCACCAGTCGAAGCGGCTGTTGCGGAAACAGCACCTGCAGTAGAAGCAGCAGTTGCACCATCTGCTGATGACGGCATACTTGCTGAATTGCTATCTGGTGATCGCAGTCTTGCTGTTTTCTTTGGTTCCCAAACTGGTAATGCTGCAGGTCTCGCAGAAAAGACAGCTAAGAAAGCCGCTGCTTACGGACTCGACGCAAAGGTAATCGACATGGATGGCTATGACCCTGCGCAGTTTGCTAACAACAAGCGCGTACTAATCATCACCTCCACATGGGGTGAGGGGGAGATGCCAGACAATGCAGACACGCTATGGAACCAAACGGTTGCAACAAAACCATCTCTTGGTGGTATACACTATTCTGTTTGTGCAATCGGTGACACATCATATGATGAATTCTGTAAAGCTGGTACCGATTGGGATGATAAGTTTGCAGAGCTTGGGGCCAGTTCAATTCAAGAAATCCAGATGTGCGATGTAGACTTCGAACCTCCATGGGAAATTTGGGTTACTGCGGTTCTTCCAAGGATTGCGTGTGTAGATTCTACTGGAACTTTCCAAGAGGAATTGCTCGATGCTATGATTGCATACGGTGCTGGTGATGAAGAAGACGGTGTCGATGAAGGTGATTTCACACCAGGTATTATCGAGCAACCGACTTTATCTATGTCTCTGAGAATTTTCAGATACGACCCAATCATGGCTGAATCTGGATATGATACAATTGCCGTTGTTTTACCAGGGCATGCAACAATCGAGGACGCATTGTTAGCAGTCAAGAGGGAGGTTGACGGCTCTATTGCATTCAGAAGCGGGTCCCTCTGTGGGCAGAATCCTCTCACAGGTGTCAAGGCAAATGGAAGAATTCTTCCAGCAGACACAACAAGAGTTTGCGACTTGATAAGCGAGGGTGGCACCCTGACAATAGAGCCACTACCGGGATATGAAGTCCTGAAAGACTTGATGGTTTCATACGATAGATATGACGTGGCAAGGGCGGAATCCAAGCCTTGGATGGTCGCAGATCCAAGACAAGGTGAAAAATTACCAAACGGTTCTCCGATGGGAGTCATGAGTTCAGATGAAGCCACTTTCCTTCATTCGTTGGCTGATGTTGGTTCGCTACAATTAGTAAATTCAATGTCTGATACCTATGACATCAACGACGATTATGACGGACCGGGTATCGCTCTCCAGCGGTGGGTCCGAAGTCAGGATTCACGTGCAGGCCAATCTCACGTCAAACAAATGTACGAACTGATGCAAGGCAAAGGTGGTGTTTGGGACGAGGCAGACATCTCTTCGATCGCAAGGCATGGGATCGACGGGTCTCAGGCTGCAGACTCACTATATGCTGCAAGGTCAAGATTACTTGCTGAATACAAATTCACTGGTAAAACTGGAAGACTGGTTAAAAATTATTCACGCTCTGTAAAAATGTCTGGAAATGTAAACGAAACTACACTTTACAGGTCTGTACTCGGACCTTTGGGATTAGGGTCGAATCTTCTCAATGGAGTATCACTTCGAATGATGTTGGGATTCACAAGAAATGGTGGGCCGATAATGAGAGGTTTCCAAGGCATGCTGCTCCCACCAGCAGGTATTGGTAAAATACCAGATATGTTCAATTCAAAAATACACAACCACCACGAAGTTGTTGCGATATTCAATGAATTAGATAGTAGGTTTTAGGTGATTGTTGTGGTAAAGTTCTCTTACTATCCCGGAAATGTAGCAAGACAGTCCTCACAAGAAGTTGAGGATACAATACAGCCACTGTGCAAAACCCTCGGAATTGAACTAATCGAGATGGTTGGTAGCAGTAGCGATGGTGGAAACATCATCAGGCAGGGAAATCGCGAATTACAATTAGCTCTAAATGCAAGGAATTTAGCAATCGCTCAAGAATTAGGTCATGATATCATGACCCCGTGTGCTTCTGCGCAAGGTATTCTTTACGAGTCGTTGAAAACATTTAGAGAAAACCCAATCGCTCTTGCAAAGGCGAATTCTGTAATTTCTAAGACATCTGATATTGAACTCGATGCCGAGGAGATTTCAACACATCATTTGCTACATGTTTTGGTCGACGAAATCGGACTTGACAAAATCGAAGCAGCGGTCGTTAACCCACTTGACATTGAAATCGCATGCTATTACGGTCCACACATGCAAAGATCAGGTGCATGTGGTAGTGATGATGCATGGAATCCAACATATATGGAGCAACTCATAACAGCCTTAGGTGGAAGGCCTGTTGAATACTCATCAAAGTGTGCTAGTGTTGGTAACCCATCTCTTCTAACTCTTGGTGACTCAGTCATGAAAATGACTGCACGAGTTTTGAATGACGCTAAGAAGGCTGGAGCGAAAATATTGGTTTCAGCCTGCACATTATCTCACTCAAACCTTGATTCCTATCAGAGTAAAGCAGGTAGAGTAGCGGGTAAGGATACAAACCTTCCAGTTGTCAATCTCACAGAGATAGTAGCGTTTGCACTTGGACATTTCACAGATAGATTCGCCCAACTCAAGACAAGAGCCTTAATCATTGGCTCATGAATTTCCGTGAAGGAATTTGTATAATTCAAGAGCTTGTATCGATGAGACCCCGTCTATAGAAGAAATCTCTTCTAAAGTCAAGAGACAAAGGCCCAATATATCTCCACATTTTTTCATGATACTGTTGGCAGTCTTTGGTCCAATTCCAGGTAGGTTGGCAAGCAATTTTTCTCTATTATTCATCACTTGGTTTTGCCATTTTTGGTACAAAGGGGTTTCAATATTTTCTTCCTGAATCATAGAATTAATTTCAGAAATTGCAGCATTTATCGCCGAATCTTCAAGATTTGGCTGATTTTGTTTTGATTTGCTAATCAGCAATTCCAATATTTTAGCCTCTCTTTTGGCCACAACGGAAACGAATCTTGCTGTCTCTTCAATACTCTTAGTCATCAAAACTGGCAATCCCAAGTCTATTGTTATCCATGCCATTGCACCCATTACTGCATTTGGATGTATCCGGTCGGTTTCCATTGATTCGACGATCAATAGGGGTCTGGTTGCTGATGAAAATAATTTCTTACTCTGTCTTAGAATTCTTCCGTCTATGATAGAATCAATAAAATCTCTTGCAGTTTTTCTTTCTATCAATACTCTATCTGAAATTCTTATATCTCCAACTTTCAATTGCTCAAATTTTACGTCATGCCCGTTTAATTTGATTAATGATGGAAGAGTTGAATTGGTTTCTCTATTGTCAATTACAATTAGAGGCTTTTCTTTTCTCAGGTTATCGATATTGTTAATTTCATTTTTTGTAGCCTCAATAACACGATTTTCATTTGTCATGTCATTTTTTTTTGACCCGTCGAGAATTGGGTTCCACCAATCTTTTTTTGATTTTGGTGAAGAAAAATCACTCAAAGATTTTTGATTTTGAGGCCTATTCGATGGCACATATTCCTCTCTTTCTCTAGTACTCTTTTCTTTTTCAACTGGTTCCCTTTCTGGCTTTGGAATCTCTAATCTAGCCTTTTCTTTTGTAATGAATGAATCAGCTGTTTCAGAATTAATAGTAAAGTTGTCCAAGACGTTTGAAACCGGATTCAACCTCTTTGGAAGTCTAGATTGGGATTGCAACTTATTCAATGTTCTATACATTGTAATTTCACGATTCTTTGAAGCATTTTGAACATATTCGTCCCTAGTATTTTGAGTGATAAGCACCCTTACAGTACCATCAGTTTTCCTCGCAGTTCTGCCTCTTCTTTGAATCGCTCTAATTGCAGATGGAACTGGCTCATATAATATCACGCAATCTGCGGCAGGGACGTCTAAACCTTCTTCACCTACACTTGTTGCTACTAAAACATTAATTTCTCCGTTTCTGAATCGCTCCAGTTGTTCAAGTTGTTCGGATTGTTTCATGCCTAATTGGCTTCCTTTACTTGCTTGGCCAACAAACCTTCCTGGGTGGATGTTTTCACCAGTTAATGATTGTAGAAGATTGTCAACAGTATCTCGATACTCTGTAAAAATGATTACCTTTCCTCCCTTGCTCAAGCTGTCATGCACCATTTTTTGGACGATACTGGGTTTAGGATGTATCTCTTCACGGTCTTTGAAATCAGAGTAGAATTTTGAAACTTGAGGGAGAGATAAAAATCGTTTTGTCTTTCTATCCTTGTCATTTCTGGCTCTTGTAAGATACATTATTGCACATCGTAGACCCTGTGTTTCCAGCAAGTCGATGAGTCTTATCAAACGTCTCAAGTCACTGACTCGCTTTGCTGCATCGAATCCTCTGACATCTCCTCTGTTTATGGCTGCACTTACTCTACGTTGTGCTTCATCTAAGGCTGCGGCAGTAACTCTGCCGGTGTAGATAAGAAAACCAGACCTTCTAAGAAATTCAACCTCTTCATCTAACAATGCCTTGAGCGGTAATATTGTTGTCAGCAATAAATCTGGAAGCAAAACTCTGTTCTCATCGATTGACATTTCAGTGACGTAAGGTTTTACCAAATCATCATCTCTTCTCGTAACATGTAATCTTTCGATACCTAACCTTTTGACTACCTCCAAAACGTTGGCCGCCTTGACACCAGGAGACGCAGATGCTGCTAATACCTTAGGATTGTTTGAAGCTTGTAAATAGAGGTCTCCAAGTTGTGCCATCGAGTTTGAGCCTGTCGCATGGTGTGCTTCATCAAATATCAGAAGGTCGATATCAGACAATAGTATTCTACCACTTAGTGCATCATTTCTGATAACGTGTGGCGTTGCCATAATTATCTTGGCATCTTTCCACATTTCTTCCCTTGAATTGGGTCGAATTTGACCTGTCAGAGTAATTATTTTCTCTTCCTCTAAATCGATAAAAGTCTTAGCCATTTTAGCCTGCTGTGCTACCAATCCAGTTGTTGGTGCAACGAGAACAATTTTTCCATCGCCCTCCAAATTTTCAGCCATCGCCATCCATTGAACTGCAGTTTTACCCAAACCGGTTGGCATTACGAGAAGTGTAGAACCACTCAAACACTCTTTTGCAGCGTCTAACTGATAAGCCCGAGCCTCGACTCCATTTTTGAGTCGCGGGTGGCTAATCATTGCCTGCATGGATATAATGCAAAGTCGGGAGGTAAAGAGGATTTGCATTTTTTTGTGTTAATTTATTAGTAGGAAAATTATTGGCAAATCACCTGGGCTTCTGTCCTCTCTATACAGCGTTCTGGACCGAACCACTCATATATGGGAGGTAAGTCGGCAACCTGCTCAGATGGTGAGCGGCCAGACACTGTGGGCAATGCACAGCATCCCATCACTCACGGTCACAATCGTGGACTGCGAGCCGGTGTCACGGCAACTCCATGACCAGAAGAGCCTCTGTAAGCCCCTTAT
>JAPOHM010000101.1 GCA_029979405.1 Methanobacteriota archaeon | reverse complement strand
CACACTACTGTCTGATGGAGTATTCATTCCTAGAGTTGCAAGTGTTTACCAATTACCGGGAGTAATTGTTGAAGCGATTGAAGTTCCACATCGTGATGAGTTGTCTGATATGCATGCATATCTAATCAAGGCAGAGAAAACCTTGCTGTTCTTACCTGACCACGATACATGGCAAGAAACACTGCGAGGTCATGACTTGAGGGCCTGGTTGAATCATTTTGAAGTGGATTTTGCTCTAATCGATGGCACATTTTACAGCGGGGATGAACTCAAACATCGCGACCAAAGCAAAGTTCCACATCCTCCGGTTGAGCAAACACTCCAGATGTTAGGTGAGCGTAGAGAAGGGGATGGTGAAGTGGTTTTCATTCATCTAAACCATACAAATCCGTTGTGCAGAGATGATACTCCAGTAACCGAATTAGGTTGGAAGGTTGGCAAAGAAGGAATGTCATTCAGCCTCGACTAAATTATAATCGATAACAGTAAGATAGGTTACTGAAATAGTGATTTCTTCACCTTCGTCACCATTCAAGAAACTACCAGTGTTCGCATCTACGCTTACAGTAAACGAGATTTGCCCATCATTCTTTTCAAGAGTTAATGCATTTATGGCACTGATTTGATTTTCATAGGAATCTGTTTGTGAGAACCCACTCCAAGTGCTGAATCCTCCAAGGCTATTACTTCCACAATCTTGTCCGGAGAAATTCACAAGATTGGATTCAGTAAATTCGGCTGGTACATTCGACGCGTCATAAAGTGAATCTACACTATCACATTCCTGAGTTGTGGGAACTCCACCTTCGTTAGATTCTGTATAATTAAGCACAAAAATAGCTTGCATAACATCAGCAGGAATTTCGAAAGTGAATGTATCAGAGGATTGGTCATCGATTTCTATCGTTGTTTCAGCGTATGAATAATCAAATTCAACCGAAAGGTTCCACAATGAATCAGGGTCTGGAGATGATGAACTCATCGAAGTTGGGGCATTTGTTGCATAGTAGTATTCTATAGGAATAATTAGTAATAGTATTCCGACACCAAAAGTTACAATCTTCTTTCCAGTTTGTTGCGGAAGGTCCAACCAAGCATGCTTTTCTTTTACAACCATAATCAAGTGGGCTATGAAGGCAGCACCCATCCCGGGGACCGATTCAAAAATATATACATTGAATCCCAAGATTCTCCACGTAATAACTGCGATAAGGGCAGATGACATCATGATCATCGAATGCTTTGAAGATGGTTTGAACCCTGACATTCGAATGAGAATTAGTGGGATAAACATCCCACCTAAACCATATACCGCTAATACCACAAGAGAGAATACAGAATTATTTTCCGTGAAATATGCACCTAATGATAAACAAGTCGCTACGAAAGCCATCACCATTGTGGTGATCTTTGTTTTCTTGTGATTAGTAGACCATTCTGGGATTACATCGTCGGTTATTGCTGCAGTACAGGCAAGCACTTGCGAATCTGCTGTAGACATAGTTGCTGCAAATATTGAGGCTAAAATTAGGCCAACCCAAAATGGACCTAATACATCCATCGCAAGCATTGGAAGTGCCAATTCCGGGTCGAAGGTACCCGATTCGGGGAAAATCACTCTGGATGCTAAACCGATAATTATCATTAGAGCAAGGAAAGGGGTTTGCCAAATGAAGAACCAAAGACATGCTTGCTTTCGGTCTTCTTCGGATTCTAATGTCATGATTCTCGATACAACCTGTGGCTGTCCTGCAACTCCAAGTCCTCCAAGGAAAAATGCAAATACCCACATGCTGAATCCAAATTTTAAATCAGGTGGGGTGATTGAAGTCAGAGCGGGGTCAATATTATTCAAAGAATTATGTAGTCCACTAAACCAACCCACTTCGGTTAATGCTACATAGCAGAGCAATGTACTACCCACTATCATTACACAAGATTGTGCGGCATCTGTCCATATTGATGCCCTAATTCCTCCTGCATAACAGTAAGCAACTACCAGTACAAATCCGATAATAATCCCAATATATTCAGCCCATCCAAGCATTGCAAACAGTGCTTTTCCCCCGCTTGATAGTTGAGCACCTGCATAAATCAGTAGGAATGCGACAGAACAGATAGCTGCCATTTTCGCTTCAGGAGCGCCCTTGACGTTAGCAACTAATGATGAAAGTGAACGAATATTTCTTTCATTACCTTCATTCTGAATATACTTGTATAACCAAATCCAAGCAACTAATTGACCTATAGTTGAAATGACTGAAATCCAAATTGCGGAGTATCCCATTAGCCACATGAATCCAATAAAACCGATGAACATGTAACCTGAATTCCAAGTAGAAACAGCAGATAGAGCGGCTAATGCTGGATGCATTCCTCTTCCAGCAACTAAGTAGTCATCCGTTGTATCTTTCTTGACACGAATACTCGCCATTCCAACTCCGGCGAAAAAGAACATGAAGAGAAGAAATGATAGGATTACCCATAGCTCTCCTGACATAGATAAAAACCTCAAGTTAGTACTTCAAGGAGGCGATCTTGCTCGGCAGCACGGCGGATTTCCATTGCAATTCTTCTGCCAGAAGACATTGGTTTTCTCCATGTCGCATTACCATACGGGTGTCCAACAGAAACATGCACATTGGTCCCCCCTCCTAATCTCGGTGCAACATCGTAAATCGAATAATTCATGTCTTTATCGATACAGGTTTGGAGACAGAAAGGACCTATTATGCCTGGATCATAATGTTCTTTGGATGCAGTAATGAATTTCTCACCAAGCTCAAACGCCTTTTCAAGAAGAGATTCTCTGATTGTAGCAGTGTTATGGCCAACTACAGTCATTTCTGGAATTTGCTGATGGGCAGGCATTGTCATCTGTTGTGGAGCAGGGAGTCTTACATGGCCATCAAGAGATGATTCAAATCTCCAGTCCACTCCAAGAAGTTCCAGTTTGGGCATATCTTCTTCAAGTGGTGAGTAAAAGAAGTTCAAATTGAAGACAGGACCAATCACGTATCTTTCAATTCTTGCTCCATCTAAACTTGCCTGGTCAATTACGCCCTCTTTCAATAGAGTATTGCTCTTTTCTTGATATTCTTCATATGAAGCACAAGTAAAGAATCCTCTTTCTAATTTCTTTTGTGCATGGTGAAGTTTTACAATTACCAAACAGTCAATATCCTGAGGGTCTTGAATTGCTTCGGGATATGGAAGACCTGCTTTATCCAAAATCCAATAGTAATCTTGTTCTTCAGTTCTCTCTTCCATTCTTAGCATATTTCTCGAACCAAACATAGGTACGTTGAAATTGTTTTCAATGTCACTTATCTTTGAATAAGATGTAAACGACCTGTTAGGAATGTAAATGACATTTCTCTTACGCATTTCTTCTTGCATTTGAGGCTTCATTACATCATTAAATGAATCCAAAACGATAGTTTTGTCAATCATGCCTCTTTTTACCCTTCCAGATGAGGTTCTTTGGGTTTTGAAGTATTGTGAATATGTTTTGTCCCTACCTTTTTGTGCGTAGGCGACAGTCGGAAAACCTTCTTCGATCGCTCCGTCGCAAATATCTAAGGCAGAATGACTTGCAGTCATGCCTATTCGCAACTTTAGGCGTTCATAATCCTCGATTATTCCAGCAATGTCATCACGGTGAATCATGAGTTTGCCCCTTTCTTATTCTATGGCAAGTCAGTCTTTGAATTTAATCAAAGCGCTGTAATTCCATTAACTCCTCTGTTGAAAGTGTATCTCCACTCATCAATTTGCTCATCAAGTCCTGTACTTCTACTCGTGCTCCTCTCTGAGTTTCGCCAGACTCAGTCCCTCTGCTTGACCTAATGATGTCTTGGATTGAATGCAAACATCGCAGTGAAACTATGTAGAATCTGTGCGCTTTGTCTGCTTCCTTCTTTGACTTTCTTAATTCTCTGTGGGATGCTTCGGCAAGTTCTCGCTGACGATCTACTTCCTTATTCCACTGTAACATCAGATCATGGGCTTCTTGGGCTGCTTGTGCCGCTTTCTGCACCTCTATGTGTGCTTCTTCTTGAGCGGCCATTGCTTCGCGCAGAACCCCTCTTGCAGACTTTAGGTCTGAATTGTTCTCCTCAGAAGATTCCATGTCTTTTATTTGAGCTCGAATTTCCTTCATCCTTTTCATGACCTTCTTCTCATTTTGGCCAAGGTGCTTTCCTCTCTCCATCTCTCTGTCGAGTTTTTCAAACTCCCTTCTCAGAGAGTGAACTGTAACTTTCCTTTCACCCTTTCTTCGACCTTGACCTGAGTCATCTTTAGTGCCCTTTTGTGATTCTAATTCTGATTTTGCCTGCTTGACAAGGTTGCTGGCCTCCTTTCTTGCAGTTTTCTTTTCGCGAACAAGTTCATTCATTTGTTCTCTGATTTCTCTTTGTTGTTTCACATTTTGAATAAGTTCTCTAACTTCTGCGTTTAATTCATTTCTTTGGACTGTAAACTCTTTTGTTCGGTTATTCCATTCGTCACGAGTAGTTCGGTATTGAGTTGCCTTTTTATCTACCAACTTTCGCTTCTCATCAAGAGTTTCTTTTAGTCCTGACATCATTCATCGCACCTGTTCGCTAAGTGCTCCCGCACTCCCAGCGTTGCAACCACCGACCTTTGCCATTTAAGTCTCGCTAAAGCGATATCAAAGATAATTTGCAATCAAAGAACAATATTGCTCTATTCTCAATCTTGCCTTTCCGATATTACCATTTTTTGGAGTGACTGAAATCAAGGTTTGACCCGATTGGAATTTTTTGCAAGAAACGATGTATTCAGTGGTAACAATTGTTGAAATTTCATATGATTCAACCATTTCAAGAATACCAGTTAATGCGTTTGGTTTAAGATCTATTGAGGTTCTTTCAATAGTGAATCCTGAATCATCAAGTAATGCTGCAGATATTATGCATTCGCCATCAACCAAATCGTTGATGACATCCTTCAGCATGATTTGAACCAGATGTAGCAAGGTCATGATTATTTCCTTAAATCTCCCCTTTCATCACGTAACCAATTCCAGACTGGTAATATCCTTCTAATTTTTGCACTATTTTCAATCCCCTGTTTTCATAGAAGTTGATTGCGTTGCTATTGGAAGCTTTCACCTCAAGTTGAATTTCTTTTATACCCTGGTTTTTTATTCTCGACCCAATCGACGTGGAGTGCAAAACCTGGTACCTCAACTACGAGTGCCTGGCCATCGATTTCGGCGGCACAATAGCAGTCATAAGATACAAGCATGAGGTCTCGAGTAATCAATCTCCAAAGCACTTTCTGTTTGAAGTTGTCAACTTGGAAGATGGTGATTTGGAAGAAAGGGAAGTTGAATCTGACAACCATCAGGATGAAAATGGTACACAAGAAGAAGAAATAATTCAAACTTTACAGGGTGGCTAAGGCAAAACTAGAAAATTATCCGCAGGGTCTAGAGACCTGGGGTTTCTTTTAAAGTGATCAGGAGGTCCATCTGACCTCAAATTTACAATAAAAACCATGTCTTTAATAAATAAAATTAAAAGAT
>JAPOHM010000042.1 GCA_029979405.1 Methanobacteriota archaeon | reverse complement strand
CAATGGATGTCCCGGAATTTTCCCACGAAACTGTCGACTTGGCAGTTACTCTGAAAGCAAAATCCCACTCTTGGTGGCATACAACAAGAGTTAGCGGATTGGTTGAAGGTAAGTCCGAAGGAGTTAGTCTTGCGCGCTCCGGAACATTTGATGATATTCAAGAAAGGGGCCAAGGTACTAGACATTCTCAGTTTGGACAATATATCGAGTGGTATGATAGAAATGAATGCCAACAATTTGACCCAAATTGTAATCCTAATTTTGCAATTTCTGGCAAACAATCAACTGCACCTACTGTAGTTCAGACTGCAGCGAACATTGAAGCTAGTTTGCCCACTAATCTAAAAGACAATGTTTACGCATACGGAAGAGCGACTTTTGACTGGTTGAATGCAAACTTACCATATGACTTTGCCGCAGGTGTCCAAGCTAGAAGTGGCGAACAGTGCTTGATTGCGGGAATGGGAGATTGTGACGAGCAATCTAATGCCTTCATGAGCATCATGAGAGTTAAGGGAGTCCCAACTTGGTACGCTTTCGGTGCACTAACTGACCCTCAATTTGACACTTGGCAGGGGCACGGTTGGGCTTACATTATGATTCCAATGTCCGATGAATGGTGTGAGGCTAACGATGTTGTATTGGATACCTGTTATGTTGAGGGTTCAGTAGATGTTGTAAATAGAAAGTGGCTTGTACATACTCCAACGGCGTATATAGACTGGATTGAAACCACTCCGTCAAGTCTTATTGGTGAATATTATGTTGGAGGAACAATGTCTGGAATTGACCGTGTGAGGTCCTTCAGCACTGAAGAATACACCATGTCAAAAGACACCTGGAACAATAAATGGCTCCAGGAGGTCCTTTCATGAGAATAATAATCGGTGGCGGAGGACGAGTCGGTTCTGGATTAGCTAAGGCTCTCAGAAGCGAAGATAAAGAAGTCGTATTAGTAGACAATAATGCAAGAGTTGTCAAAAATGCACAGGGCATGGATATCCTTGTGATATATGGTGATGTAACCAAGAGAAACAAATTCATTGAGGCAGGCATAGATTCTGCTGAAGTCTATGTCGCAGCTACTGATTCTGATGAACTGAATCTGCTCTCTTGTGCACTAGCAAAACACGTTCATGCTGAGAAAACCAATGGGAAGGATAACCTAACAACCATCTGTCGTTTGAGGAACCCACATTTTGTTGAAGAACATAAGTCCGGTAAATTAGGCCAATGGGCAGGAGTAGACCACGTTGTTCACCCGATTGATGATGCGATTGATAGATTAATGTCTGGATTGAGATCTTCATCCCTATCGGAGGTAATTCCGTTTGAAGCAGACGCATACATCGTTGAATTAGATGTTCGTTCTGATGCGAGTAATGTAGTTCACAGGACATTAAGAGAAAGTGGCGAGAAGGTGGAGGGGGGCTTACCACTTATTGTTGGTCTGAAAAGAGATGGTTCTCCGGGAAAAGTCCCAACAGCAGATGATATTTTGCTACCTAATGATAGAGTAGCAGTCGCTACAGCAGGTGAAGCTTCATTCAATAGAATTCTACGAATCTTAGGGCACGAAGCTGTTGATTTCCCTGAAAGGCCAAAGGTCATAATATTCGGTGCAAGCTTAATTGGAACAAGATTAGCCAAAGCATGGCAAAATACTGGTGCATCAGTTACAGTTGTTGAGAAAGACCTACAACTTGCAAATAATATGGCGGGTTCAGAAATAGGTGATTTACCAGGAATTGAAATTATTCATGGTGACCACTTAGATAAAGAATTGTTATCCGAAATTGAAATTTCCTCAATGGACATCGCAATTTCTGCATTGGATAACGATCATGGTTCAATAGCCGCAGTTCTATTAGCCATGGACATGGGAGTAGAAAGAACTGGTTTGATTCTTTATGATGCAGATTTAGTTAGCGTTGTGCGAAGAATGGGCATTACTTTCTCTGTTGATAGAAGACGTGTTGCAATAGATGCAATGCTATCGAGAATACACTCTGAATTACCTGGACCGTATGCAGTTCTTTCAAGCGTCCCAGACGTAGTAGGAATTTGCTTACCGGTTACTGACAAAGTGAAATTTGCGGGAAAAACAATTGCGGATGCAGGACTTCCCGAGTGGTGTAAAGTTGCATTTATCCAAAGAAAAAATATCCATGACGATTGGGAAACATTGCGACCTTCTTCAAGCAAGAATTTGTTAGAGGGTGATAAATTGACTATTTTCTTGCCCCCTGACAAAGTTTACGATCTGGAAAGAAAATTCAAGGTGTGATAACAAGATGCGTAGAGATGTCTTATCTCTTATTGTAGGTTGGACTATGGTTGCACTTATTGTGCCACTATTGTTCAGTTTCTTTATCACTTGGTGGTTAGATGGAATCAGTACCGCATTGGTAGCATTTTTTATTCCAACCCTACTATCCGGAGTAATTGGAATAGGATTGTTATCATTTGGAGTTAGGTCAGACACATCAGAAAGGTTACGAGACAGGGAAGCATTTGCGGCTGTTGCTCTTGCATACCCTGTAGCAGTATTCGTTGGTTCACTTCCGTTTTGGTTAGGTGGTGTATTCCATGGCCCATTCACAGATGGGTCAACATTTGCAGATATAGGCAGGGGATATGTCAATTCATGGTTTGAATCAATGTCTGGTTTCACTACAACTGGAGCAACGGTAATTCAGCATTCAATGAGCCCAAATTGCATTCCAGGAACTACACCAGATTGCATCAATGCCCAACCTAAAGGGATTCTTTTGTGGCGTTCCATCACTCAGTGGCTTGGTGGAATGGGAATAATTATGTTGGGACTAATGCTTTTGTCTCGAGTACTTGGTGGCGGAATGGCACTCGCTAGGGCAGAATTAACAGGCCCCTCACTTTCAAGGCTCAGGCCAAAATTACAACAAACAGCATTGGCATTGTGGACCATATACATCGTTTTGACACTCGCAGAAATCCTACTCCTATGGGGCGTTGGAGGAATGAATTTATTTGACTCTGTTAATCACGGGTTGACTACACTTCCATCAGGCGGATTTTCTACTCATGATGCTTCCATTATGTATTACGATAGCATATTGATTGATTCAATAATACTCGTATTCATGATATTAGCTGGAGTAAATTTTACTCTAATTTGGTTCGCATGGGAAAAACAATGGGGCAAAGTGTTACGCGACGAGGAAGGAAAATATTACCTCGTGATCTTGCTTACAGCAACTATTTTCATTGTCCTTTCACTATTCATTCAAGGCAACGCTCTTGACAGGAATATAATGCACGCTATTTTTACTGTGGTCGCAATTAGTACCTCTACAGGATACACTACCACAGACTATATGTTGTGGCCAGTTACGACGCATGTTGTTCTTTTCTTTTTGATGATAATAGGTGGTTGTGCTGGCTCCACCGCCGGTGGTTTGAAGGTCTTGCGAGTGTCATTAGCCTTCAAGATGGCATGGAGGGAAATTGGAAGAATTGTACAACCAAAACGTATCATGCGAATTAGAATGAACGGTGAGGTCATTGAGAGGGATAAACTCAGTTTGATAGTAGGAATGTTATTTGTCTGGACTGCTATTTTTGCTATTTCATGCATATTCCTGACTATCGCATTACCAGATTCTGATTTTGAATCAATAATGGGAGTAATTGCGTCTTCTCTTGGCAATACAGGTCCAGCATTAGGGGATTATGGACCGAGTAACACATGGGCTTCGATGGGAACACCATCTCTAATTTTTGTATCTATTTTGATGTGGTTTGGAAGATTAGAATTACTAACAGCATTGTTATTACTCCATCCGAGAACTTGGGCTAGAGAAGAGAGAGAGGCGCCTGACCGAGCATCAGTTAAATTGATTCGAGAATTATTCGAAAAGATGGAAGAGAAATTAGAAGAAAAAGAAACCGATTAGAATAGTTTCATCTGACCGGAATCATTTGAAACGTCATCAATCGACTCTTCTTCAGTCTCTTCTTCTACAGACTCTATCGGCTCAATAATCTGGTCTAAATTTTGATTATATTCTGATTGTTTTTCTGAATATAGTTCCATGAGTTCTTTGGTTGAACGATGAGATGACTTTAGACCACACAATGCAACATGCTCTTCGGGAGAAAGACCTAATGATAATGAAATTTGAAAGTCATTAGGGTCTTGTAATTGAACTGCGATTAATGATGGTAATAATTCTTCTCTAACAGCTTTCTTTGAACAGCCACATGTCTCAGATAACCTTTCTACAACTGAATTTCTAATCCATGCAGAGCGTTGTCTAAGAAAACCTGGGTAGGAGCAAAAAATTCTTCCTTCGATTGGATTTGAAGTTGTAACACTCGCTGCCAATGAAGATAAATTTGAACTCCAGTAATAAGAACGGTGCGCTGTATTCCTAAATCTTGCATTTATCATATTGTCAGACTTTGAAAGAGAAATCGAACCTCTTCTTATCGCTTTCTTGTCTGTAAAAACTACTCCATTATTCCAAGATATCCAAGCGGTCATATCATCAGGGCTTTTATCTAATTTCCTAGAAATTTCAACTGCTTTATCTGCAAATCTCGTACGATATAACATATCTAAGCCTGGAAAAATTTCCACAGATGTGTCTCTTAATCCTGCTTCAATGTTTTCAGCAACGACTTCAGAGGTTAAATTAGATTCAATCAAATTTGACATTACCTGCAGGTCTCTAACAAGAGCGCGCAAATCACCTGGATTGTTGTTTATCAAATCATTTATGGCACCTGGATCCGCAGTGTATCCTTCCTCCTTTAACACACGAAGTGCAATTCTCCTCAAAGCTTCATCAGAGGCCCTATCAAATTTAATAATGTTCAAAAATGGAGAAAAACGGTCTCTTGTATTTCTCCAGGAAGAGGAGCTTTTTCCCCACAATCCCATCTCGTCGTTGCACGCAAGAATAACTGGCTGTTTTGTGTTAGATAGTAATTTTAGTAGTTCAGCCTTACCACCGCTATCGCCTTTAAGATCGTCTGAAGGTTTTGCATCCCCACTGATAATGTTTGAAATTCTTTTATCTGAGATTTCTTTTAATCCACCAGATAAATGATCAACCTCATCAAGTAAGATTAGTGTTCTATTGGGTGCAGATTTGTTAAAATTAAACAAAGAGCCATGAGTCGAAGCATGTGTTGCTGCTTTTCTAATAGCTCCTGCATTTCTCGCATCACTTGCATTTAATTCGATTACTTGCCAATTCATATCATTCGCAATTGCTCTTGCTATGGTTGTCTTACCCACCCCTGGAGGGCCAATAAGAAGTAAACCAGGTTTTTTTGGTGTGCCTTCCGCCCAATCATTCAACCAACTTCGAATTAATTTTCGTTGCCTTTCATTACCCTCTAACTGACGCTCGCTTTTTGGACGATGCCTTTCAGTCCAATCACTGACCGTCATAATTCTATGTTACCGAAGGTATCACTTGAATGTTGGTTTTAGAAAAAAGGTAAATCATCGATTCGAACTCGTTTTTGATTTGTAGTGTCTCTTTCTCGGATTGTGACAGAATTATCAGATAGTGAATCATGATCTACAGTAATGCAAAATGGCACACCGATTTCATCCGCTCTTGCATACCGACGACCAATTGATCCACTGCCATCATATATCGAAAAGATTCCTTTTTTTGCACACAATCTCCGATGTATTTCAATTGCTAACTCATTCATTCCATCTTTTTCGAAAAGTGGTAAAACGGCTACGTCGATTGGAGAAACTGTTTCTTCAAACTCCAACCTATTGTAAATTTCACCATCCTTATCCAACTCTGAATAAGAATGGTCAATCAAATGCCAAATGATTCTGTCAATTCCAAACGCTGGCTCAACCACGTGAGGTATATACCATTCACCTGAGACAGTTTCACTCGTCTGTACTCTCTTGACATGTTCTTCACCTATGGTAACGTCTTGACCCTCTATATCGCAAACTATTGGGAATATAGTTTCAGCAGGGAGTTCTTCGATGATACCTTTCACTTTGTTTGCGAGTTGACGAAATGCAGGACCTGCTGTTGCACCATTAATAGCCCAACCGTTTTTTTCTATCATTTTGGGTTCGTCAAATAATCTCCATGCTCTCAGGCGTTGGCCTGTGGCATTTTCATGAGCTTCCAAGTCATAACAACCACGATGTGCCACACCCACGCACTCAATCCAGCCATAAGAGCCAAAAATTTCAGCATCCCAACAGTCTTGAGCATAATGAGCCATCTCTGTAGACAAGTGTTGCCTAAACCTAATGTGCTCAGATTTTATTCCAATCTTGAGTAAGAAGTCGTAAGTCATTGCCATGAAAAAACCAACAGTTTGATCACGGATTATGTTTTCTTTGGTAGCTTCTGAAAAGCTCATGATAATCTCTTTTTCATCATCGGGAACTAATCTTACTTCAAAATCCAAAGATGAAAAATCAGGTTTATTTGGGGCTTCTGGATCGATAAAATATTCTAACTCCGCCATATTAAATTCTCTCAAGCGAATCATACCTTGGCGAGGGCTTATTTCATTTCTATAGCCTTTACCTATCTGAACCGCTCCAAATGGTAACCTTTCTCTAAAGTGTCTGTATAGTGGGAGAAACGATGTAAACATTCCCTGTGCAGTTTCGGGTCTTAAGAATCCGTCCCTTGCTGATGAACCAACCCCGATTTTTGTATTGAACATTAGGTTTTGCGATTTCAATTCTCCAAATTTCATCGAACCACAACTTGGACAAGCAGGTTTGTGCTTATCGATTAATTTTTCAAGATCGATCTTAGCTAATGCGTCTGCATTTGGATGGAATTGTTCAATTAAGTGGTCGGCACGACTCGCTTCGTTGCATTCTAAACATTCCGTAAGATAATCGCTAAATTCCCCTACGTGACCGCTTGCTTCTAAAACTGAAAAAGGAGTTACGGTAGGACATGAAATTTCCACAATATTTCCCAGTGACTGCCAGTGTTCTAACCAGGTTTGAATTACCTTATTTCTCAGCCTCCCACCTACAGGTCCAAAATCATACAGGCCTGCAACTCCTCCATGTATTTCAAAAGCAGGAAGAATAATTCCACGACGTTTGAGCATACCGGTTAACCTGGCCAAGCGGTCTGAGGTAAACTCCATCGTATCTTTCGATATCTAAGAACTAAATTAGTTAATCTGATAAATTTTTGAATAAACAGTAAATGCTGTAATTAAGATAAAAACTCGTTCTTATATAAACCAAACATTCATCTACTCATCACATACGCTGAGGAACCATCAGAGCGAGAGAATTATTATGGCAGAAATCTCATATTTAGATTCACCATTAGAATCTGAAGAACTTTTTGAGAAATTATGTCAACCTGTTCGTAATTGGTTTAAAGATAAATTCCCTGACTTCACAGCACCTCAAAAACTTGCAATACCATCTATAATGGCAGGAGATCACTTACTACTCTGTTCACCGACAGGTTCTGGTAAAACCTTAACTGCATTTCTAACGATAATAGACGACTTAGTTAGGAAGGCCATGGACGGAAAATTAGAAGACAAGGTATACTGTTTGTATATTTCACCCATCAAGGCATTAGCAAATGATATTCAAAAGAATTTGATTGGACCATTGACTGAAATTGAGGAGAAATATCTACCTGACAGAGCACAGGGAAAAATTCGTGTTGGTTTAAGAACTGGAGACACACCACAATCAGAGCGCCAAAAAATGTTGAGGAAGCCCCCACATATTTTGATTACAACCCCTGAAAGTATGGCAATTGCTATTTCATCACCAAAATTTCAACCTATCGTTTCCCAAGTGAAATGGATAATTATTGATGAAATGCATTCATTAGTCCCAACTAAAAGAGGAGTACACCTAGCACTTACAATATCACTGTTAGACACTATATTAGATAACCCAGTTCAAAGAATTGGTATTTCTGCTACAATGGAGCCACTAGAAACCGTTGCTGAATACCTAGTTGCGAGCGATGATCGAGAATCACGGGATGGAGCACAGCCCGTTAAGATTGCAAAAATTAGTGGAGCGAGAGAATTAGATTTAGACATTTTACTTTGTTCTCCAAAATTTAGTGAATTATCAGTAATGAAAGTTCTTGAAATGAATGTCGAAATGATTGCTGATTTGATCAGCGCTCACACGACTACTCTCGTGTTTGCAAACACTAGGAAAATGACTGAGACTTTAGTGCAAAAACTCAGACCTTACCTTGGCGATCTTATTGCAGGTCACCATGGTTCTATGGACAAACGAATACGATTGGATGTTGAGCGAAAATTGAAACTCGGACATTTGCGTGCGGTAGTAACATCATCATCATTAGAAATGGGTATAGATATTGGTTCTGTCGATATGGTGGTACAAGTCGGTTCTCCTGGCGATATAGCAACAGCCCTGCAGAGAATAGGAAGAGCAGGTCACCATGTAGGTGGAATCCCAAGAGCCAGATTCCTTCCATCAAGTGTTGACGACCTCATGGAGTTAGCTGCTTTACAAGCAGCCATACAAACTGGGGACATGGACCGATTAGATTTTCCTGAAAATTGCCTTGATGTTTTATCTCAATACCTCATTGGGTTAGTAATTATCAATGATAGGGATATTGATGAGGCTTTTGAAATTGTAAAAAGTACGTGGTCATACAGAAATCTGGATTATGACGAATTTATTGAAGTACTAGACATGTTGGATGATGAAAGAAGAGTATGGATTGACTGGGAGGAAAATCTCTATGGAAAAAGAGGTTATTCTAGAATGATTTACTATACAAACATAGGAACTATTGCACCCGATAATTCCTATCTTGTATTCAATGCTGAGGGTAGCATTCTTGGTCAACTATCTTCGTCATTCGTTGCCAATTTAAGGAATGGTGATGTTATCCTTCTTGGAGGATCCACGTATCGAGTTACTAACATTCAGGGAACAAGAGTAAATGTCACATCAGTTACGGGATATCGGCCCACTGTACCCTCTTGGAGTGGAGAAGCAAGAAGTCGATCTAGGGAATTATCCAAAGCTTTGTTAGACCTAATTGGCCATACGGTAAATGCATTAAGAAAACAGTTTGACCCACGTGTAATTCTTAGAGACGTATATGGATTAGGAGAAGGTGTCGCAAATACAATTGCAAGACACCTCGAGGAACACACACTAGACTCTTTTCAAATTCCTGACCCTAATCGATTAATCATCGAAGAGGTCGTAAGTGGAGGAATGCCAACTTACATGATTACTTCCTGTCGAGGTAGAGGATTCAACACGGCCTTTGGATACTTTATGGCAGGGTTAGCAGAACAATCAGGAATCGCAGTCTTAGAATTATCATTTGACGAGAATGGGTTGTTATTCAAAACAAGTCAAGCAATTGACCCTGCTGAGATGTTAAACACATTCAGAAATAATAATCACATCGAAGTAATTGAAAGGTATATCGTTAACACCCAAATATTCGCAAAGAGATTTAGAGAAGTTGCTGGAAGGTCTCTTATCATTCCAAAACGTATTGGTGCTGAAGAAGTCAGTCCTCAACAATTCCAACAACGTGCAGATTCATTGTTGCAGAGACATCGTTCGATTGAGGATTCTTTACTAATTAAAGAAGCAAAGAATGAAATTATGTTTGCTGATATTGATATCAAATCACTCTCATCTTTCTTGGAGTCAAGTATGAATTCTGAGACACGAATAGTTCATTCAAAGGTTGCAATACCTTCTAAACTTGGTATGAGTTTGTACATGAGTTCATTCGAGGATTTATTGTCGATGAAAACAAGAGCGTTCT
>JAPOHM010000241.1 GCA_029979405.1 Methanobacteriota archaeon | reverse complement strand
ATAAATGGATTCATGAATGATGAGATTACCTAAACTTGTGCACCTTTGACCTGCTGTACCGAACGCACCCCAATAAGCGCCCTCAACAGCATTGTCTAAGTCTGCACTTGGCATGACAACGAGAGGGTTTTTCCCACCTAGTTCTAAACTGCAGGATACCAAATTTCTTCCACAAACTTCACCGATTGCTTTTCCAACTTCTGTAGAACCCGTGAATGATATTTTGTCTATCAATCCTTCATCGACAGCGTCGACTATGTACTGTCCTGTTCCGCTGCCTTTTCCGTGTACGAGATTAACAACACCATCAGGTAACCCCGCTTGATGCATAATTCTAGCCAATGCAAATGATAACAATGGAGCATCTTGAGGTGATTTCCAAACACAAGTATTTCCCGAAATTAATGCAGGGATCATTTTCCAAAAAGGAACAGCTGCCGGGAAATTGCAAGAATTAATAATTCCACAAACACCAAGTGGCCTCCGGTAGGTAAACAATTCTTTGTTTGGGAGTTCTGAATTCACTGTCTGCCCGTAGAGCCTTCGACCTTCTGATTGAAAGAAAAGACAGGTATCAATGGCCTCTTGAACAGAACCAGCAGATTCCTTTAGGGTCTTTCCGATTTCTCTGGTTTCGATGGCAACGATTTCGTCTTTATGTTTCATTAACAGTCTTCCCATGTTCCCGATAATCTGGCCTCTCGTAGGCGGAGGAGTGGCTGACCAAGTAGCGAATGCATTCCTTGCAGCAGATATCGCCGCATGAACATCGTCTTTTGTGGACAAAGGAAAAACTCCTAGTTCATCATCTAGAATTGCAGGGTTACGGGAAACGAATGTATCCCCATCACTCGAAGAAGTGAGTTCTCCGTTGATGATGTTGTAGCCCCTTACTTTTGGCAACCCATTTGGATTGTTTGCATCTAAAAATTCTAAACCGGTCTCAAGAAGGTGTGGCATGGACAGGGCTAATGAATCAATTTCATCAATCCATCGATTTTCTAAATGTTAGATGAAGGGTTCATAATGGTGCTAAATCTGGGTTATTTGGAGGGAAACCATGGGTAAAGACGACCATGACGAGATGCAATTAAGGGTTTCAAAAGCGATTCCAACCGACGTAGGCCATGGCCGTGCTCGTATTTCAGGAGAAAATGATTTGGGACTCAAACCAGGAGATATTGTGGAGATAAGGGGGGAAGAATCCTCTACTGCCGCTATTTATTGGCGTAGCAGACCAGAAGATGTTAATCTTGACATCATTAGAATTGATGGAATTATAAGAAAAAATGCTGGAGTTTCACTTGGAGACAAAGTGACTGTTTCAAAGGTCGAAACAAAGACGTGCACAAAATTAGTACTATCACCCGTGATGGCCAACAAACAAAAAGTCAAGTTTGGACCAGGTATTGAAGGATTCGCAAGAAAAGGACTCAACAAAAGACCTGTGAAAACAGGCGATAGAATCTTCATTCCAGGTATGACGTTATTCGCTGAAGCCTTGCCATTTGCGGTACTGCGGACCATTCCAAAAGGAATTGTTCAAGTGACTGCTAATACTGAAATTGTCATCAAAGATGAAGCCATTGATGAAGAAGACATGGGTCAATCTCAAGGCATTACTTACGAAGATATCGGAGGCATAGGTACTCAGTTACTCAAAGTTCGAGAAATGATTGAATTACCCCTAAAGCACCCGGAATTATTCAGAAGATTAGGAATCGATCCGCCAAAAGGTGTACTTTTACACGGACCACCCGGCACTGGAAAAACCATGATT
>JAPOHM010000092.1 GCA_029979405.1 Methanobacteriota archaeon | reverse complement strand
CGCCAGGCGTCGCGCACGAAGGGATTGGCGGCGATTTTAACACAATTGTGATTTTACAAGAGAAAGAACCAGCAAGTGAAGTACATTTGGTTTACATTGATGAAAATGGAAATGAGACCTTATTGGATGCATTCTATGATGACTCCAAAAAACCAGAAGTTACGATTAACTCGATACCATCGGTTATTGAATCTAGAGGTGAAGAAATAAAAATCAGTTGGGATACTACGCAACAAGAAGGAATGGCAGATGTTTTGTATCAATTAGAGTATTCATTTGGTTATGACTTATGGTTCCCCATAGGCCTTCCAACGAGTAACAAATCGTTAGAACTAGATTTTGGAACATTGCCGGGAAGCCCTAATTCAACGTTCAGAATTAAAGCGATGAATGGTATGTCAACATCATATGTCACAACGAATTCATTCACTCTGCCCTATCAGGATCCAAAATCGAACCTAAGTATTTCAGAGAATCTTCATGATGGGAAAATAAACTATGGAGAGGCATTTGATTTCGAAGTAACTTATACTGACCCAGATTGGGCCTCGCCTAATCTCAATTCTTGTAAGGCCACATTGACAAGAGGAAAAGAAATTATTTGGGGAGAAGGCGCTCAAACAATCAATAGGTTGGTCACAAAAAATCTTGATTTTGGAATTCCTAAAACTCAAGGAGGATGCAATATCCTCGGCGATAGCAAAATTGGAGTAAGTTTCCCTAATGACAAGGTTTTGCTATCGGAATTAATTCCCGGTGAATATCGGCTAGATGTAGAATATGTTGATGAACACGGTGGTATTGCTAGAGATAAATTTGAATTTATCATCGAAGTAGATTTCAGTCAAACGGCTGAGTATCGAGAAAAGGCTCTAGAATTGTACAGAAACAACTTAGTCAGTCTTGGTGATAACGAATTGAGATTGACACCAGATGAATTACGTTATGTCGTAACACTTGCAATCGTAAACTCTGGAGACGTCGAAGTCAAAGATTTCTCTGCTACTAAGGTAGCTGAGTTAATGATGATTTCAGAGTCCAGGCGTAAAGAATTAGATGTCATTTCAAATGACTATCCAATTAAAACCCTTGAAAAATCGAATGCCGATTAGCGCTGTAAAATAAATACACTTTGGTTTTTCACCACACGATATTTTTATTGAGTGAGCGACAAAACAGGTAACATGGATTCGGCAAAAATTGGAACTATGGCAATGCAGGTCAATCTCTGGGCTTCGCTAGGTTACGGTCTTACATTGTTCTTAGTGCCGGATGTTTTCTGTGATTTATTAGACGCTGAAAAAGTGAATACAGCATGGCTACGAACAATTGGTGCCGCACTTCTTGGAACCAATGTTGTCGGGTGCTGGCTGTGGCTAAAATCACCTAGTATGGACATGGGTCGAGTGCAATTAGCGACCGCGGCATTAGAGGCTATTGCGATGGCAGGATCGCTAGTGTTAGGATAATTTACTGCTAACAATATCTGGATGGTTCAGGCGTCTGTTGTGTTGGCGTTTGTGGTAGCGATTGCGCTGATTCCTACTGCAAAGCCCGAAATGTATCAAGCAACTGAATGAAGCCGATAATAATCGAAAAATGTCTGCAAAGACACTCGGCACGGTGTGACCAAATGTTGAATGAGACGCCTCAGGGCTCATCAACAGATCCATCACAATCATCGTCTATTCCATTGGTTGGGTCTTCTGTAGCCGAAGGGTTGACGCTCATATCACTATCATCACAATCACCCGCATAACTAGTATAACCTGATGGTTGAGAAGTTGCATATACTGTTACTGCAGGGTCACCGTAAGTATCTCCATCAGCATCCCTGTAGTATATTGAGAATCCTTCGTCGACTTGGCCATCGCAGTTATTGTCAATTCCATCATATAATTCTGTTACACCAGGGTTGATACTGGAATCATTGTCATCACAATCTCCATCCCAAATTGTGTATCCGTCATAGTCAATGTCGTCATCAACATCTCCATCACAATCATTGTCTCGATAATCATGTACTTCTGTTGCATTAGGATAGGCAGTTGGGTCATTATCATCACAGTCTCCTTCCATTTCGTTATAACCATCTAAATCATCGTCATATAATTCAGTGAACGGTCCGATTAAACCCCCTTCCTTACAATCCGCGAAGTATTCTGCTAATCCTCCATTTGGGCATGTTACATTTGTCCCGGTTAGACCAGATAAATTGGCACCCGCAATCCATGCACCAGTTAAATCAGCCCCAGACAAATCCCCTGTCAATTTTCCTTCCAGCATCACAATATTTGTCAAATCAGCATTTGAAAAGTTAGCATTGATTATCTCAGCGCCTGTTAAGTCCATTCCTGAAAAGTTAGAGTAACTAAAGTCCCAATTTTCTGCATAACCTGAATCTGGCCCAATTACGTGGCCAGATATGCATAACCAACCATTTTCAACTACATTCGGACAATCCTGACCGTATGACGCTATTGTAGCGCCATTAATGACGGCATCAGTAAAATCACTACCTGTGAGGTCACCAACAACCGTAGCGCCTGATAGGTCTGCTCCATTAAAGTTTGATGACGTGATGTAATCGCTGATAATCGAAGCTCCACTAAGGTCGGCGTTAGAGAAATTAGCAAAGGAGACACTACTCAAAGAAATCACTACATTTTCTAGGTTTGCGTCATTAAGAATGAAATAATCCATGTTAAAAGTGCCAAAATTTTCTCCTCCGTCAGTGGGCCATGCCCCCACGTCCCCTTCCGAAAGAGTAATGCCATATTCTGCATAGATTTCTCCATAAAGTTCCATCAAATACTCGGCACATTCTGAGTTGTAAGTAATTGTCGTATAGGAATATCCACCCGTAGATAATATTGGCTCACCGATAAAATAGCCCGTGCTTTGCATGCATGCATGTTGGTATTGTCTATCGCCCATTTGATTTGCATTCCAATCTATTGAGATTAATTTCATCAAAAAATCATTGAGATATTTGTGGTCTATGTGGTCCTGAGCTGGCCAATTCAGTAATCTCAGAATTTCTGAATTTGTTTCATTGATTTTATCATTAATTTCCATTGAATTTGCGATTTCTTGGTCAAGTAAACTTTGCACATATGTTGAATACAATTCAGCCATCATTAAATCATCTTCAAGGTCAGAATTTGTTTCATTACTGTCTTCTAGTAACACGATTAATGAGTCTCTGTATGCTTGTGATTGAATAAGTTCGTTTTCAAGGTCTGTGATATTCGAAAGAGAACTATTCAGTTGTTGATTCAAATTTTCATAGTTGCTAATGTGGGTAGTTATCATATTATTCTGAGATTGAATTGTTTCATTCTGTGAATCTACCAAATCTTGTAAGTCAGAATTTTCCTGTTCCAACTTGTCAATTTTTGATTCCAACTCGTCTGTATCTCCTCCTAAGCATCCAGCAATTGCGGATAGGACCATTAGTGTAGAAAATAATAGTGCAGTAGTTCTCTTCATGGTTATGCTACACCGGAATGGTTTTTGAATTATCCGTAATATTTGTCGTGGGATTAATTTTTTTCTGAAAATTTCTAAAAATTAAACCGTGGATTGAATCAAGAATCTAAAAGGCGAATGCAGTTACTCGTAGCCATGAAGAGGATTCTAATTCCGCTATTCGTATGCTTGGTTTTCTCTTTTTCAGGAAGCGCTGAGTCATACATAATTACCGGCCAGGTCACCTACTCGGATAACAATCCAGTAAGCGCAAGGGATGTAAAAATCGATTGCACTAACGACCAATACTACTGTTCTCAATATATTGGAATCTCTACTATGACCGACGTATACGGAACTTACACCATAATCCTCGAAGTTGAAGAAGAGGAAAATAACACAATCATTTTGCTATCAATTTTAGGTGAAGATTTCCCCCATAAAATCGACCTTGCTGCCAAAGAACAATCTCCTGACGGTAGGATGTATCAAGACATTAAGTTGGAACAATCTCCTTCAACACAGGGGCTTTCATTTGCCCTTGGTTGTTGTCTACTTCTCTTCGGTTTGATGTTTATCTCTGTACTATTCAAGACTGGAAGGATGCTTTCAACGAAGGGCGGTCGAGCCTATTTCGCAGGTTACAGGCCTCCAAGAACTCTTGAATGTCCTAACTGTAACCAACAAATAGTCCAACACCAATTGGTTAGGCATCTAATGGAGGAACATAATTTGGAAGCCATGGAAGCTGGAGAAACAGCTGGTCTCGCTATGAGAAAAACCTGGTCTAAAGATTGAATTCTTGGGTCGTAGCATTCATCAAGTCGCTACCTATCCGCCGACTATGCGTATTAGTCACAAGACTTCAGAAGGCGATGCTTACGCCCACGAAATACCACAATTCGGCTTAGGAGTATTCTTAATGTCCGAGGAAGGAGAATGCAAAAATTCGGTCTTAACCGCTCTCGATTGTGGGTATACACATATCGATACCGCACGTGCTTACAATAACGAACATGAAGTTGGTCAAGCACTCAAATCTGCGGGAGTAGACCGAGAATCGGTATTCATTACAACTAAACTTCGAAGAACACATGCTACAGGGTATGAAGACACAATTGAACATTGCAAGAAGTCGCTCGAACTTCTCGACACCGATTATATCGATCTTTACCTTGTTCACGCACCACCTGAAGATCCAGAGCACAGAATTCCAGTTTGGAAAGGAATGGAGTATTGCTTAGAGCAAGGCTGGGTCAAATCTATCGGTGTCTCAAATTATGGTGTTGCACACTTGGAGGCAATGAAAGAATATGCTACATACCTGCCTTCAGTAAATCAGGTTGAATTCAATCCGTGGCTACAAAGGCCACACTTGGTTGCAGCAACAGAAGATGTTGGAGCCAAAATAATGGCATATTCTCCTTTGGCGCGCGGTCACAAAGTCGACGACCCAGAATTATCCGCAATCGCGGCAAAGTTGGGTTGCACTCCAGCCCAAGTTGCAATCAAGTTCTGTTATGATTCAGGATGTATTACAATTCCAAAGTCGAGCAATCCAGAGCGAATCAAAGAAAATCTAGCATCGCTTGATGTAGATATTTCTTCAGAAATGGAAGCGATTAAGGCATTAGAATGTGGATATATTTCTGGCTGGGACCCGACAACTGAACCGTGATGGTGAGTAAATGGGTAAGATAAATTTCCAAGAAAAGCTTGCAAAATTTAGTGAGCATTGGACTCCAAAAGTAATCGCTGAAATGAATGATTACCAATTCAAGTTAGTAAAAATTCAGGGCGAGTTCGTTTGGCATAATCACTCTGACACAGATGAAGTTTTCATCGTAATAGAAGGCTCAATGAAAATAGAATTTGACGAGGAAACCGTTGAACTGAACGAGGGCGAAATGTATGTTGTTCCCAAAGGCGTTCAACACAAACCGTATGCTGAAAACGAGTGCAAAGTAATGCTCGTTGAGCCGAAAGGTGTAGTAAATACTGGCGAATCAGATAGTGAGTTAACAGCAGATAACGATGTCTGGATTTAAAATTAATACTCAATTTACTAAATTTTCCTAATTAAAAACTCGAAGTTTTATTTTAAGATGGTTCATTTTATTAATTAATTCATTCACCGATAATTTAGATTAACAATGGTAAAAAAAATTTCCGAGATTCCCGAGTTGTGGGAAATGGTGAAGGATAAAGAAGGATATGTTAACGATGTGCCCATTTCAGAATTAACAATTGGAAGTAATAAAAAAATAAGTTGGATATGTAATAATGGGAATTGGCCTGATGGAGTTAAAAAAGCTGAAGATCATGAATGGGATCAAGAAATATATGCAAGGTGGGATTCCGATAATCAAAAAGTTCGTGAGTGCGGATTTTGTTCAGGTAAGCTTGCGGTAGAATCAAACAGTCTGTGGGCATTTTCTAATTATGAACCAGATAAATATTCATTCATAAATCAGTGGTATGAAAATAATGGTAAAAACGCTTGGCAATTTGAGAAAAAATCAGGCTTTGATTTTTTTAAATTAT
>JAPOHM010000152.1 GCA_029979405.1 Methanobacteriota archaeon | reverse complement strand
TCGTCATCGTACCACCAAGCAACTTGCCGACCTTACTCCCCTATATCAATGGCACTGTTCAGATAGGGGTTTATAATATCCGAGAAAAGGCAACTGCGAACACAGAGCAGCAGAGTTCTTGAAGGGTTGATAATTGCCACAAATCATGCGTAAAGCACTAGCTCAGAACCCCAACTTATTGCGCACCCTAATTGGCATGGGTCTTACCTTGATTTTCTTGCTTGCGTACGCTGTTTACGGTGCAACAATCGAGACCGAAGTCTACATTTATGAATCGGATTCTATCGAGACACAAGTTACACTAGATTCCGAGGACAGGTTCTATGATGCAGATGACAACAGAACGATATGGACTTGGGATGCAGATTTAAACGGAATAAATCTTACATGGGTGAATCTTTCAGGAGAGATGTTGAGCATCGGCTCAACCATTTCAATTTCCAATGCAGCAGGACTGTACAGCCATCCTGACCTCGGAAACTTTGATGCAGAGGAGTTTTCTTGTTCCGAATCTTGTAAGAAAGATGAGGACCATACAATCAATATCACTTCAGAGAGCACAGAAATAATTGCACTCACAGATCCGAACCCGGCATTGCGAGGTAAAGGCTCATTGTTTGCTGATTCATTAGATGAAGCGATTGAGAAATCTGATGAAATTCTCTCAACGAATTTCACCCCTACGTCGGTTCGAATTACTGTTATTGAACAAGGGAATAGAGATGTTGCTCCAACTGTGACATTGACTCAAGTAAACGAGGAATTAGCAGGAGTTGAGCAATTCGAAATCGATGCAGCTACAGAATTCATGTGGGCATTAGCTGCCGTAATTGGCTGCTTTGGTATGATATTAGTTCCATCATTTACCGTGAACTGGGCAGCACAAGCAAAGCAGAAAAAACTAGAATTAAAACTTCAAGTTGCCAAAACTTCACTTGAGGAAGAATAGCGAAGGAGTCATAATCTTTGGATTATTGTGCTAACACGAGGCACATGGGTCGACTACTACCACTTCTTGTGTTGACATTGTTAATACCGTCATATACATTAGTTGCAGTTGCAGATAATGGAAGGTCGGTTAACGTCGACTTAGACGTAACCGATATCTCGATAACCTATCCCGATAATGCAAATAAGTCACTTTATCAGATGTTTTCTTCTAACTACCCAATTGCTAATTTCAACAAGCCGGAGATGTTGTATGTAACGGACGGTGTTGTTGGTGTAGAATTAAACCTGAATGTGGTTATTGAAAACTTAGGTACTGTTCAGTCAGGTTACGTCGATGTCGTGGTCATGGTCCTCCATAATGAATATTCAAGATTTGAACTTCTAAATACCTCTAGAGGAATGAGTCCCATATCTGGGTCGTCATCCGGATCGTTGGACATCCTTTGGACCCCGTCTTACTCAGGAAATCACACTCTAACAATCGAAGTCACAAATGCATTAGGAGACGATAATCCATCCAACAACCTACAGACAAGGCATTTGACTATTGCATATCACTACGATAATTGCGTAGATATGACACAATGGACCTCGACAGGTGATTGGAATGTAAATTCGGATGTTTCTATCTCCCAATCCAGTGCTTTCCATGTAGGGAATGGCCAGTTTTCATCTTATTCGGCATCAACCATTTCGACTCTTACAAGCCCTATATTCAACGTTGCAGATGATGTTTCAGGCCACAATTCAGCGATTGGTTACTCATTTTTCTACACTGGCGGTGCCGGTAGTGGCGACGAAATGAAAGGATACGCGAAAGATGAGACCGGGAATTGGGATGAAACATTCACGATGCAAAACGTGATTGACAATAATTTCCAAGACGGTTTGAGTTGGAATACATTTACAGCATCATACAATGGTAAATCTTCCCCTTTACTTCCACTAACAAATTCACATTTCCATACAACTACTCAATTGAGATTTACCTTCACATCTGACGCTGTTGATAGTGATATAGGATATTGGATTGATGAATTGGTCATAATTTACGACCAAGCAGCAAAGAAGAAGGAATTTCAAATTGAAACAAGTGGTGTATCAACACTCGGTGGATTACCTGGCGATTGGTCAACAACTCGATTTGAAATGACTAATTCAGGGAATATATCGGGTCGGTACACTCCTTCTGCAACCGGTATTCCTGTAAATTGGAGTCACTATTTCGCATACCCAACAGGTGCAAGTATCGGGTCTACAGGAGTAGAACTACTCCCTGGAGAATCTAGAGAATTTGATCTCAGAGTTTTAATTGATGAAAATGCAAGTCAAGGTAACATCCCTGTCACGGTAAACGTAACTTCAAACACATACTCTGATGTCGAAGATGGTTTAGAGTCTGTAATCAAAATATTGCCAGACAGATTACCTGACGTAATACGACCAGACCCTACGCCACGGTGTGCACCGGGAACAACATGTCAGTTCCCTGTATCTGTTCAGAACATTGGAGAAGCTACAGATGTCTTTACACTTACACTTGAAGAAAAAAATGTACCTGTTGGTTGGAATATTGCATTATCCACAAATCAATCATCAAGCGTCCTAGTAAGGGTCGACACTCCTGCACACGTTTGGTTATCGGCAACTGTTCCATTGGGTGCTGAGCCCGATGTGACCGCTGAAGCATGGTTAACAGCAACAAGTACAAACGATACACGCAGGTATGATACTGAAACAATTGAAGTTGCAGCAGCGATGACAAGCATAGCAGAAATTTCATTCGATGGTCAAAGAGAATCTGAGATTTTCTTAAATCCCGGAAGTTCTCATGACGTATCGTTCAGAATTTGGAATAATGCAACAAGAATCGACATATTCGAAGTGGATGTTGTTTTTACTGAAATATCTGGTTGGAGTGTCGAACTACTCGATTCCCCTGAACTTGCAATTTCTGCTGGTTCATCCTCTACGTTTTCTGTGCGAGTCACATCACCAACAAATGCACAGGCAAATGACTTGGGTCCTAGATTAACGCCTTCTGCAATATCTTCGAGGTCTGGTGAATCGATTACTGGAGAAGATTGGCAGGGGATTAGAGTCAATGCATTACGTGATGTATCACTGGAATTACTGGAATACCCCAGTACATTGACTCCTGGAATTCCAATTCACGTGTCCATAGAAGTAACCAACAACGGAAATGGACCGGATACTGCTGTGATTGATTTGCCATGGTCTCCAGAAACGTGGGAATGGTGGGCATTGCAAGATGGAGTAAATGTTACTAGTGGAATAGATCTCTCTGTATCTTATGATTTGGGTAATGTCAAGCAAGTTGATGTTTGGATTTTACTTCCACCGTTAGAATCACCAGGAGAATTTCATGAAATCACTCTCAAAGTATCTCCTGAAGATGGAGTTGATGTGAATGATGACGATAATTCGAAAATGTTTGAATCAGTAACAGACACAATTAGGCAACCTAAATTGGAAGGTTATGCAGGAGAAAATGTGGTTGAAACAAATTCAACGTTCTCATTCAATGCTACTGCATGGAATATTGGTAATGCAGTAGACAGTACAATTAGAGCCCGTTTGGTTTTACAAACCTCTCAAAGTTCGGAAGATATTATCGGTTTTTTGAGCACAAGTAACGGATTATCTAAATCAAATGGGGAATGGATAAGTCTAAACTTGGGGCCTACACAATCCGTCGAACTTTTTGCAGATGTGATAATATCCCAAAATTGTGATTTGAATACGATAATATCTGCAACTATTGAGTTAGAAGGAGGAAGTGATGAACTAGGGAGGCCAATATCAAAATCGATTACAGCCGGACTACTAGTTGCGGAGAGAAGAAATGTAGAGTTACAAGAAGTAAGTGCTTTAGAACAGGATATTGAACCTAATTCTGAACACATAATCTGGGTAAATCTTACCTCGACCTCAACGAAAAGTGAGATTTTTGATGTAAATGCAATTGTTCCTGAAGGATGGGGAATTATTTGTGATGGGAATCCTATTCACATACAAAACTCGAGAGTTGAACTAGATTCCGGACACATAATTCAACAAAGCTATGATATGAGGTGTGAGGTTGTAAGGGAATCCGGAGATTATTC
>JAPOHM010000051.1 GCA_029979405.1 Methanobacteriota archaeon | reverse complement strand
GTGTCCCTCTATCGAGTGATACAGACCAATCTGGTTCCGGACTCTGCAGGCCCAATGGCAGAGATATCACGGTTGGATCATCGGTTGTTGTATCAACGGCCGCGATTACAAGTTCCGGACTTCCATCAAGTGATAAATCAGCCAACAGGGGCTGTGTGACAGAAAAATGGTCAGATTGGCTAGTGAAGAAATGAGGGCTTGTTATTCCAATTCGCAAATCAGCGTCGGTCCACGACCAAAGTCTCTCATTCGAGTGGCCTGATGCTACCCACCCCGATTCATCACAGGTTAATTCAGGTGACCATAAATCAACTTTCATTGCGGTGGGAGTGTCATAAACAAGGGCGATTTCTGTTTTTCCATCACCGTCTACATCAACCAAGACAGGGGTAGAGCGAATATATCTCGCTTCTCCTAAATTGACATCCCATACAATCTTTGCACTATCGCCTTCAATTATAGCAAGGTGCCTATCTGAAGTTGATGGTTCGGTATGAGTCATAATCGCAAATAGCTTACCCTCTCCACAACGCTCTTTGGCACCTTCTGAAGAGGTGATTGATTTCGATAGATTTGCTATAGCAACTCCATAGCCATCAGCACCCAAGCCTGAATCGAATGCGACCCAATTCACTGCTGGTTGCTCGATTGTAGTCAAACCTGAATCGCCATGTTCGGGAATTAATCTTGAGTGTCCCGAATCTCTTCCGTATTGAGCCCAGGGTTGCCAATATTGATCCCAAGCGTCGCTCTCTTCTCCTGAATTCGCTGTTGATTCGTATGGGACAATGACGAGTGAACTTAACAAAACCAATAGCAACAATATTGCTTGACTTTGTCTGTTCATGCTCTCCCCCACCAAAACTGGGTCTTTAGAGGTAGTTAGGGCTTTGGGCCCTACGGGCCCATTTTGATATCGGTTGCACGAGATACAAAAATCACCGAAGACTGATAGTTTTCATACCTCGAAGTTCCTAATATTCAGGGCATCATTCAAATAGGGGCCGTCGGTGGGCAGAACGACTTAGGTCACATATCTCTCCAGAGGCATAGACCGGTGAAGGACGGATGAGGAACTTACCTCTTTCGTTTCACCTCTTTGATTCTGGGTAGATTTAGAGGTGAAAAAATGTACAAAGTAGTCAGGAAAAAAGATACTATTCGTATACCAGCGGAGTATATCCGTAAGGGCAAGTCCCTCAACGAGCACATCGATCGATTAGCAGCTACTGCTTTTGAAGGCCGATTTGATGACCAAAACAGATTTGTTCTGGTAACAACAAACCATGAACCTATCGACAGGGGGCGAATTATTCACGGTGATGGTGCAATCTACCAGCAAGTAGAATTCGATGCAGTTCTTTACTGCATTGAAGATTATGAAGTCGTTGAAGGAGCAGTATCTGAGGTCAATGATTTTGGTGCATTCGTTAGAATTGGCCCAATGGAAGCACTTCTTCACAAATCACAAATCATGGAAGACCATGTTGATATTAACACTGGAATGGGCCTTGTTGAGGGTCGCCAATCCGGTAAGAGAATAGGTGTGGGAAGTTCGGTTAGAGCAAGAGTTGTTTCACTTTCACCTGACACCAGTGATCCCAGAAGGTCCAAGATTGGTCTAACTTGTAAGCAAACCGGTTTAGGTAGCCACGAGTGGATTCACGACGAAAAGGAGGAGTGAAAATGGCCAAGAATCCATTTGCATGTAGCGAATGTCATTTGATATTAGGCGATGACGCGACAGAATGCCACCGTCATCCTTCAGCACCAGTTTCAGCTGATTGGTCTGGATATGTGGTGATAATCGACCCATCAAGGTCTGATATTGCTGCGAGGTTAAACATAGAAGTAGCTGGAAATTATGCTCTAAAGGTAAATGTTCGATAAGGAGGAATATGAATGCAAACAAAAGATAGAAAGGAAAACCCGTTGCTAAACAGAGTAGAAATTGAGTTTAGTTGGAATCATGAGGGCAAAGCAACTCCATCGAGGTCAGAAATTTTGAATCAGGTTGCTTCTTTGGAACCAGGGGCAAATAAAGATTTGATCGTAATCAAGAATGTGAACACCAGATTTGGCGTTGGAATAACAACAGGTTCAGCGTTTATTTATGGTGATGAAGAATCGATTAAAGTTGAACCAAAATACGTTCATGCAAGGTTTGAAGAACTACGTTCATCCAATGCTGTTGAATCACCAGCCGATGAAGTCGCTAACGAAGAAACACCCGCTGAAGAAGAGAGTGCGGATGAAGCTGAAGAAGGAGGCGATGAATAATGTCTGACGGTCCTAAAGCCGGAGCGAAATGGTCAAAGTACTCTGTCGAAGATGGAAAACTAGTCAGAAAATCAGAGTTCTGTCCACAGTGTGGCCCGGGAGTTTTCTTAGCTTCCCACAACAACAGGAAATCCTGTGGTAGATGCGGTTTTACACAAAAGAACGAGTGATTACTCACCCATATGTGGTGTTTTAACACCCTGATTGTCAATGACGTAACATTTGTCATTTTCAATTATCACTTGGATTCCCAATTCGTCACGCTTGACAGTTTCCTGCTTGGAAAGTGATATATCTTCTCTCCAAGATATTATTCTCCAATCATTATCATGATATATTGCATCTTGAATAGTTCCTCTCAATTTTCTAGCGATTGTAATACCGTCACCAATTAACTCCCAAGCCCATCCATCCTTTGAGGAGATTAAATATCGTCCATCAGATGAATAAACGCTTTCAATATCGCATTCTACAGGTAGAGTTTTTTCAGCAATAATTTCACCAGAATCAATGGATAGAGTACGATATCTTCCTCCCCGTGTCCATATAGTTACAACATCATCATCTATTGTTAATTCAGCTATTGAATTAGAATTTGGAATCTTTGAATCCTCTGACCCTATTAGTGGTTGTCTCCAAAGTTCTGTAGAATCAACGTCAATACAGTATACGCCACGTGTATACAATGCGAAGACAATGACTTTTCCGTTAGTCGCCATTGCGATTGGCTCAGCATCTAATGAATGTGACCATGAACTACCAGCAACCTTGACATTATCATTCCTTAATCGTAACTCTGACCTCGAAATTCCTTCCTCTAAATTCGTTTCAAAATCAATCAGTGCCATTCTTGCCAATCTCAATTCATGGTCCACCCAGGTTGCAACCATTCCTGCATTACACCAAACAGCATTTGTTATCTCGCATGGAAATGGCATAGCAGATTTGCCTTTGAACGATATTCTTCCATCAACATCGATTGTAACTTCTTCTCCCTGAAATACGAAAACCTTCCAAGGAGCTACCGCCATGAATAAGCGCAGTATACTTAGGACTTCAACAATTGCTTCAAATCGGTCATATACCTCGCATGTACATGGTCAGCCTGATACTTGTATCTGGAGGCGACATTGCGTCGACAAATCAGGCTCGTGAATTACTAAAAATGGCCACTTGGAAAAAACTTCCAGATGTTGAAAACAGAGAGGCCTATTCCTACAAGCACGCAAGAATGTGGTGGGTGGATAACGGTTGCCTTTGGGAAGACGATTTGGATAAGCGTTGGCAAAATGCTACCGGTGAAAATCCAACCGAAGTTATTTTTCCTTCAAGGCATTCTGCTGCGAGTGGCAATGCGTCACTAACACTTCACCCAATCGGTACAATGCAAGTGCCAAAGCATGAGACTCCTGAATATGGAGGCAAATCTGGCGACTGTCCGCCTCCTAATCCTAGATTAGCTGCATGGTGGAGGGAATTAAATTCTTTAGAACTAGATTTCGATGATTTCGATTTAAGTTTAGAAACCACTCACCATGGCCCTTGGATTGAAACTCCATCGCTATTTATTGAGATTGGATCTACTGCCAAAACATGGGGTCATGAAGGAGCCGCTAAGGCATTAGCAGGGATTATTTTTCGTGGCCTTGGTTTAGATGGTTCAGATGGTTTAGGAAATTGGAATGGAGAAGGACAAGTTGTAATCACTCTTGGAGGCGGGCATTATGCGCCTCGAGCAAATGTTCTAGGCTTACACGAAGATGTATGGATAGGGCACATGCTTGCAACTTACGCTTTACCATTCGAAAAAGATGAACAAGGCAATGTTTCAGGAATGTGGGATAATAGCATAACTCAAGCGATATCTGCTACAAGGAAAGCATTTCCGGGTGGAAAAATTGTGTGCAGTATGGACAAAAAAGCATTCAAAGGATGGCAAAGGCAAGCCATTAGAGATTTACTTGAACAATTAGAGGTCCCTCTCTTGAAAAAATCTGAAATCATCGGATGAAAACGGTCAATAATTGTCGATTATGAGGGTTAATTATGGTCTCAGCATTCTCGAGGTTGATTGTTGCGACCACGATTCGCATGCCGAAGTGGTTTGTTGGTTGGGTAAGTCGTAGGTATGTTGCTGGACCTAACCTCAGTGATGCTGTAAAAGTAATGAAGCGCTTATCTTCTGAAGGTGCTTGTTTCACTGTTGATGTTTTGGGAGAGGAAATTAAAACATTAGACGAGGCTAAATTCTTTTTAGATGAATACAAGAGCGTGATTACTGCTATAATTGAAAACAAATTAGATTCGAATCTGTCCATAAAGCCAACAGCTTTTGGATTGTTGTTGGATGAGAAAAAAGGCATGGAAAACATCGAGTCATTGGTTAGAATGGCTCATGAAAATAATATGTTTGTTAGATTGGATATGGAAGACCACAGGGTCACAGACGCAACAATCAAAGTAATGCTTGACATGCATGAAAAAGGATTAGACAATGTGGGAGTCGTTCTTCAAGGAAGGTTATTCAGGACCATAGATGATATTGACAAGATAAAAAATAAACTCGGTCCTAAAGCAGACTACAGAATTTGTAAAGGTATATACCTGGAACCAAGTGAAATTTCACATACTGAGCGGAAACCAATAATTGATGCTACAAACTTAGCGATAGACCACATGTTAGATGCAGGTGCGTATGTTGGGATTGCAAGTCATGATTACCCAGTAGTCCAGCATGCACTTTCATCCATAGAGTCAAGAGGTATGGGCCCCAATATTCCTGACCCTCGCACTAATGCAGGACCTAAAAGAGAGATGAAAGGTCCAGGATATGAATTCCAAATGCTTCTAGGTGTTAGAGGCAACCTGCGAAGAAAATTATCAAAGGAAGGGCACACAACAAGAGTTTACATCCCGTATGGCGAAAAATGGTATGAGTATTCGATTAGAAGACTACAAGAAAATCCTACTATTGGGACACAGATTGTGAAATCATTCTTGTTACCGTGGACAAACCGACCGTGATCAAGATCTTTTCTTTTTCTTGCGTCTTCCTTGTTTACCAGGCTTAGGCTTTCCCTTTTTCTCTGCATCAGGTATGATTGGATTAGGGTTGAAACCTAATTTTCCTTCTTTCCATGCTTGTCTTCTTTCTCGCGACGTGCGTGGAGCAAATTCTTCTGGTTTAGGTGGTTCATGAAGATACATCCGCTTAATGTCATGTGCAACAACACTTCCAGTCATTGTCCTGCCTGCTCCAGTATGTATTGCCCGAATCTTCCATTTGACACCATCGTAATCGAATATAGATCCAGCTTTGTAAACCGTATCCCTGTCGACGAAGATAGAATCGCTTTCAGAATACTCACCCATAGTTAGCGTTAGTCTTACCATTACAACATCTGAACGTACGGCATTAGCTCTGGATACTTTAGATGAGATTAAATTAGAAACTGAAATATTTTCTTCATTTTCAATTCTGTTTATTTCCCAACTCGCATCACTATATTCAAAAATATCACCGATAGATAATATTTCATCATCGTCTAATTCAATTTTGACGGTAACAGTGTTTGCACCTTCGCTCAAAAGAAAAGGAATTGTAATCGGTTTTGGTTCTCGCAGTTGATAGTTATGAACGTGACCACATTCATCGCATTTCAGAAGATAGTTTACTCCTGCTTTGACTGGTTTTTCCTTGAGAATTTCATGTCCACATGGTTCATTACAACCTGGACAATCAACAACATTTTCGACGATTTCATCATCATCGATGTATGAAGCGTCATCAGTCATATGGCATTCCTCATTTCTTGTCCCTACTCGTCTTCCCTTTGAGCCTGTCGGAGAATACAAAGCCTTGACAATATGAATTTAGACGCAGGTGTATGCGAGAAGAAGTTCTAAGCGCATTACTTGCTACTAACAAAGAACTATCTCGAGAGGAACCCGAGGTAGAGGCGAATATTGGTGTGCAAATGGAGCATATGGGTCTCGAATCTTGGTCAATTTCTGTCAGGAGAAGAATAAGGGACACAATTTCGCATCTCCAGCCAAGTAGCATTATCTTTGCTGGTGCGGGCATTGGACATTTAGCCGCATGGGTTTTGGACTACCTATCGGAAAGCGAATCTTCAACTAAAGTACAACTGATTGAAGAAGGAAATCGTTTTGCAGTGATTTTGAAAAGGCTTTGCGATCGCTATGATAAGGTTGACACAAATATAGTAGTGGGAACATCATCTCTCTTAGTTGGTGAATTGACCGCTTGGAACATTACAAAGCAGGGTAATCCTCCAATTTATCCTGAAGCAGACGCCATAATTGTAAATTCAAATTTAAACAAATTAGCCGATGACATTGATATAATGCTCAAAATTTTATCAACAAATGGAGTATTGCTTACGATAGAGCCAACACCTCCAGTTGGTGAAAGAGAACCTAGCGACCCCGAAGTCGTCGGATTTAACAAATGGATGGATTTAATTAAATCAACAAATGATTCCCATCACATTGCATTTGCACCATTGTTTGGTGGCACTATTGTTGCATGGTTCGCAAAGTAAACTAATCTGAAGCAGCAATAAGTGCTTCGAATTGAATTAGTCCATAGCCGTAGTAGTCATCGTGCTCTTGCTGTCCGTCTTTCATTTTCGATGAACTCATAATCCAATCTTTGACGTTGTCAACCATATCAGTACCGCCAGTTTTCAGTTCCGGCTTATTCTCGAACATCAAGGCTACTGCCCCAGTGACATATACTGTGGCAGCGCTAGTTCCAGATGAGATTCCCCATCCATCTCCAGTCATTATAACTGGAACTTCATGACCTGGTGCCACTACCTCTGGTTTTTGATCAGGGTCGTTTCGTGGCAGAAGTAATGGCCAAAGCCTTCCATTATTATCTCCAACAGAAGAACCAGACCAGATTCTTCCCATATCATCAACTCCCCCAACACAAATCACTGTACTAACAGTGCCAGGAGAAGCTACGTCACCATCATCATTCTCGCCGTCATTTCCAGCGGCGGCGACTACAACTATCCCTGCGTCGTAAGCATCATCGACGGCATTTTCTACAGCATCTCCAAAAATAATGGAAGCACCTGAAGTGGCTCCTCCCAGTGATAATGAAATGATATTCACATTGTTTGCTATGCACCAATTGATCGCCTGTGCTACAGTATTGTCACTACCTGTACCTTCGCCAGAAAGTGCTTTAGCGACATAGAGTTCTACATTCTTTGCGATGCCAGTAAGCCCGCCGTCGGCAACAAGAATACCCGCCATCATAGTTCCGTGACCATTATCGTCATAAGGACTTGATTTATTGCCTATAAAATCGGTCCATCCCGCAAGTTTCATGTTTTTCAGGTCAGGGTGCGTATCTTCGATTCCTGAATCAACTATACAGACAGAGACATCTTTACCTGTTAAATGGTCAACAGAATCATATTGAATAAGGCTATCAAAATTTTCTTCTTTTTCTGTTACGAAAGAGGAAGGGCCTGTTAGACTTATTGAACCATCCCAGACTTGCCATACAAACCAAAGTGCTGACACAACTAGAATGGATGATGCGATGACGGTTAATTGCTTTATGAAATCAAAATCTTCTTCTGGTTCAATGATTGCTGATTGAATTTCAGAATCCATTTTATCATCCCAAGGCATTAACTGCTTCTACAAGTGTGTCAGCGAACAATTTTACCTCTTCTTCAGTATTGTAGAGGTACGCACTTGCCCTCAGAGAACCTCTGTTTAATCCTTTGTCATTAAACCATGAATGTACACAATGCATTCCACTTCTGACCATCACGCCAGCCGCTTCATCAAGCAGTATTGCAATGTCATGTGCATCTATATTGTCCAGCAGAATCGAACAAATTCCTCCTCGCTGGTTTGCGTCCTTAGGTCCTATGATATTTATTCCATCAACATCTTGTATTTTTGACGTCATAATTTTGTTTAGGTTAATTTCATGTTCGTGAACTTTGTCTAAATCAAGTTTTGAAATGTAATCTACTGCCGCATTAGTTCCTAATATCCCAGCATAATTACCAAGGCCACCTTCAAATCTTGCAGGTGGTTTTGACCATTCTAAAGAATCGTAACTTGATGTTTCTACCGTGCTACCTCCTGACTGTATGGACCTCATATTTTCAAGCAATTCGTATCTTCCCCAAAGTCCACCCATACCTGATGGCCCCATCATCTTATGAATTGAAAACGCCATGAAATCAATTCCTAAATCTTTGACGTCTACTTTCATGTGTGGCGTTGATTGGGCAGCATCTATACAAACAAGCGCATCAAAGTCCTTTGCTATTTTTGTTGCCTCTTTTACAGGTGTTTCAATTCCGTCTAAATTACCTACATGGGACAAAGAAACCATTCTCAGGTTATTGCCAGC
>JAPOHM010000141.1 GCA_029979405.1 Methanobacteriota archaeon | reverse complement strand
GCGGATATACATACTGAAACTTCTGCCATTTTTGGACAGCTGCGTGAGGAAAGGTTTCGACGAAGACAATTGTGTCACCTACTTCTTGACCAATCATTTCTTGCTGGTGTTGGAAATTATCTTAGAAGTGAAATATTGTTCGATGCACAATTATCTCCCTTCATGAAACTCTCAGAGTTAAGCGAAATACAAATCTCAAATCTTGCACATTCTGCAAAGAAAATCACCCTTCGAGCCTTCACACAAAAGGGCGTGACAGTACCTTCTGAGTTGTATGAATCCCTCAAATCTACTGGGCTGACAAGGAGGGAAGCACGCCATTTTGTATTCACGAGAGATGGAGAACCTTGTTGGAAATGCGGGGTTGAAATCTCTCATAAAAGAGTTTCTGGGAGGCGGTTAGATTTCTGTATTTCTTGTCAAGAAGTGGCTTGAGTATTGTGACCAGAAAGGAAACTGGTTAAGTATGATGATTGACTCAATAAATTCGTTAGAAGAGTGATTTAGATGAGAACCAATACAAAATCTGTTTTTTTAGCAGCCCTCATGATTTTTTCAACCTTAACAGCATTGGCTATCCCTCCTACTGTTGAAGCATCCGAAGTAGTGATTACAGAGGCCATCCAAATAGACGACGGAGGATCGGCAAGCGATAGAATGGCAGCCGTTGGTGCCGACTCTGAAGGAAATGTTCACGTTGTGTGGAGCCGCTCTAAGATGCATCTGTATTACAGTATGTATTCAGCAAAAGGTGATGTGCTGATTAAAGCAACTCAGATTACGAATGCTGGTGTTCACACCATTGAACATCCAGACATGGTCATTGATGATGAAGATAGGGTACACATCACTTGGGCTGACAAGAGAAATCCTTGGAAAATTATGTACACTGCTCTCCGACCTTACAATACAGCAATGGATGGAGAAGCAAGCGATGACATTACATTATCTGCAATCGACGATTTCGAAGTTTCCTCAAGGGAAGGAAACAGAGATTGGCCGGCAATTGATATCGATAGTAAAGGAAATATTCACATTGTTTGGCAAGACGAATACGATGAGCTGAACATTTACTTTGAACAACCTCAAATCTACTATGCAATGCTTCAGCCAGATTACGAAGCAAAAACAGCATTGAAGCTATTCTCAGAAACCCTTCTGACGCCAATCATTGGCCACAAAGGACATCCTGATGTAGCTGTTGATGCGAATGACAACGTCCAAATTGTTTGGGATGACACTAGAGGTGGAAAGGTAGAACTGGTATTCATTATCGATGGTTCAGGTTCAATGGGAACAGAATGGGGCGATATGTGCACTGTTGTTTACGGTGGAAATTTTGCAAGTGGTGGATATTTTCAAGGACTCAAGCCGATGTTGGAAGCAGCCAACATGACCGTTTTCGAAACATTGTATGTACTGTATGATGGCTATTCTTACCCAAGTGAGATAACAAACAATCCAGAATGCAGTCAGCGTAATTACATCGGACAACCATGGCGAAACGGATGGCTCGACGTCGGAGATGACAGTGGCGGTATACGACAGTTACCGGCCACCGTATTCAACGGGGCATCATATTCAGGTACTTCTGGGGAAGATTGGGGGCCTGGGACAAATTGGGCTTGTTTATCATGGCGTGATGCGAATGGAAATATGCACATGTGGGCAGATCCTCCAACAGCAAACGACCATCAATGGAATCCAAATGCCACAAAGATAGTCATTCCTATTTCCGACGAAGGCCCAAAAGACGGCTCACCAGAACAACAATCTGATGACTTACAATCAATTATTGAAGCCCACGACAGTTGTGTAGAAGCTGGAATTGTTCCTGCGGGTCTTTACGGACAATCATGGGGAGGTGCTAACCCAGTAGCTTCACACATGGAAGATTTGGTTCAATGTCCAAATGGTGTAGTAAGCACCCAACCAAGAAATTGTCCTGGTAGCACAGTGTCAAACACACATGCTGGCGGCCAAGCATGGGAATTCCCATCAGGAGGTAACAACCAAATGCAATCTTTGGTAGAAGCGATGGTTTACATCTCAACTAACAATTCTCGAGAAATATACACTACGATACTCGATCCTTATGGAAAGATGGACAATGATCCCACTTGGCTTCCGGGTCAATCAGGTCATGAAGTCATTGGAGGTATGTATGGAGAAGATACAGGGTGGGGAGACGAAGGTCACCTCGTAGTCGTTAATGATACAAGAGTTACAATCAATGACGCATATTCATTCCACCCATCGATTAGCATCGATGGCCAAAGTAATACACACATTGCATGGATGGACGCAAGAGACTACTCATTTGCAGAAGTTTCAGATTATGAGGTCTACTATACCAAACTTAGAATGCAAGGTTCAGGTGATTGGGATGGAGCAGAGGAAGGACTTTCCACCTATGCCATAAAAAGAATTGACGACACTCCAATTTCTACTGTCGAATGCCCGAATCCAGAAGTCTCGAGCCTTCCAGTGATTAATTCACAGTGTGATGTCACCAATCCCTCATCGATGTATCCTTCGCTTTTGACCGATTATAGAAACAATGTCCACATTTCTTGGATTGATTTTGCTAATTCCACTTCAAACGAAGAAATCAGATACGTAAGATTGAATCAAACAGATTTAACTGGGCCAGGTTGGGATTTCGAAACTGGTACTGGAGCACTTGATCGATGGGAACATGTAGCCGTAACCAACTGGTCATCAAACAAATTAGCGGCTTACCAAGCATCGAAGCCAATGATAGGTCAGCCGCCCGCTATGGCCAATGATTTAGGAAGTGGAGCACATATTGCATGGGCCGACAACAAGAAATGTTCGGATGAGCCAAACAATAACCGATACACGATATGCTATTCTCATGTACTTACGGGCCAAGTCGATATTGACTATGTTGTAGAATTTGATTACCGACATACGGTAGAACCGGGTGAAGAAACGGTATACAATTTGACGGTAATGAATACAACCCCAGGGCCTAAAGAATTGGTAGCGGATTCATATTCATTCGATTATTCGATGAGCGCCACTATACTTGATTTAGAATCAAACCAACGAGTACCAGTTTCTACTCAGAACTGGACTGCAACACTCCACTATGCTACAAATAAATCAAAAATTCAACCCACCGATCTCATCTTTTTGAATGGTAGCGAATCAATGCAATTCTATCTCAAGGTTAAGGCTCCATCAATTTATCAAGCTGGTGACAATGACGTCGACTGTGAAGTCATCGTCACAGCTGTAGCCGAGTCCGATCCGGCCATACGTTCCGACAAACCAACCATCACTACAATGGATGTAGTTCATGGTATCGATTTGGAAACCTCACATCGTCTTCAAGATGTAGAACAAGGGAAACCTGCAACATTCTCAATCACAATAACAAATACGGGGAATGTAGTTGATTCATTTTCGTTCTATCTAGGGGCTCAACCTTCATCTCAGGTTTCTGGAGAATTTACAGACTGGCAACTACCATTTGGATGGACAGCAGATTCCTTCCCAACCCAAGTTGTACTAAATCCAGACCAAAAAATTACGAAAAATTTGCAGTTGAATATACCCAGCACAGAAGACCCGGGTACGTTTGTCATTTATCTAGAAGGATTGTCTGATGGCGAACCGATTAGAATTATCGAAAAGGGTACTTACGATGTTTTGGAATTATGGGTGAACGTATCGATTAAAACAACTGATAACGTTGTGTTTTTCGCACGAGACCCAGTTGAACAAATCCATCAAGGTGATTGTCATGATTACGAAGTTGATGTGACAAAGAGGGACGAATCTGGTGACCTTGTATTTTCAATGCCTGGTGCCCCACCTGCTCCTCCCGAAGGTGTTGATTTAGGTGAGTGGAGACAAAATAATTGGACGGCGGAATTACTCTTTGGAAATAATGACTATCCTCCACTCAATGATCCTAGTGATGTGAATAGTGGTAGAAAATGGCCTGCAGATACCCCAATTACCGTCACGGTAAGGGTCTGTGCTCCAATCTCTGCTCCTGCAGGGCTTGGTCCAGCAGTAACTGTAAAAGCTCATTTGAAAGGATATCCAAAAGTTTCCGATAGTGAGATATTTTCTACGAAAATTATTCACGAATACCGACTCGATGCAAGCACTCCAAATACGCAGATGACTGTTAACCCCGGTGAAGAATGGCTCATTCCTGTAACAGTAGAGAACACTGGTAATGGACCAGATCGCTACGATTTGAGAATGGCGAGTGTAACCGATGCTTCTGGAGTAGAAGTTCAGTGGGATGTCACCGTGCCTCGAGATAAATTATTTGAATTGAGTTATGACAATCTTACAACCCCTAAATCCCAGACTGTAGATGTGATTATGAAGGTACCAAAACAGGTACAAGCAGGACAATATACCTTGAAACTCAACGCATTTAGTGAGGAATTGTATGAAGGT
>JAPOHM010000137.1 GCA_029979405.1 Methanobacteriota archaeon | reverse complement strand
GTATGCCTGAGTAAAAATGGAATTGAAAATGTAGTAGCAAATCTCGGAACGTCTTTAACCGACAAACAAATTTTAACCTTAAACCAATTTTTTGATGATATTATAATTTGTTTTGATGGTGATGAGAGCGGATATAAAGCTGCTGTTAGAGCTGCTGAAAATTCAATAAAGGAACTGAAACCTGAAAAACAAATTTCATTTTTATTTCTGCCTGATAAAGAAGATCCAGATAGTTATGTAAACAAAAACGGTAAAGCCAATTTTATATCAAAAAAATCTGATTTTTTGTAAGCGTAAAAAGCAATTCCAGCAACTAACAGATTCAAACTCCAAGCGTGCTGTTTTAGCCAAACAGGGTCGTTCGCAGCATAAGCGGTTAGAGATAAAACAGCAAGATATCCAGAAGCTCCACCATGTCCCACGCTAGAATACATTGCTGCAATTATCAAAAGGGAGAACAGAAGAACAATTTCTGTTACGACCCCCTCCATGATGAAATGTAAGAGGGGTTAGATGAATAGGTTGTTGTTGAATTTTCATACAAAGATGCTTTACGCAATACACAAGACCGTGGGACATAAGCAAGGGGGCAAGGCTTGGAAGCAATATCTATTGTCGCAGTAATTTGTCTCCTTCTTGTAGCGGTTGCTTTCAGCCCCCTCGGCTTAGGTGGTGGTATTCTATATGTTCCAATCATGCACTATATGCTTGAATGGGAGATTGAAGAATCTTTAGTTGCATCACTTACTTTGGTTCTTATGGTTGCATTAGGCAGCAGTATGGCACATTCAAAATCAGGACATGCTGACAAAGAGGTTGCCAAATTAGGTCGCATTTCTGCAGTACCCTCCGCAGTAATCGGCGTAATTCTTTCAGGAGCCTTAATTTCTACAGTAGGAGATATTGGAATCAAAATTATTGCATCCATAATCGTCTTCTTTGTAATCGAGAGAACTTTGAGAAAAACCCTATCCAAGGATGAATCTGATACGATAGAATTACCAATTACAGTAAAGAAAAATCAGTATATTGCAGGCACCTCTTTTGCAGGCATATCTGCTGGATTATTAGGCATTGGAGGAGGAGCAATCTTAGTAACTCTAAACAGGTCAATTCTAAAAATGGATTCAAAAAAGGCCGCCGGAACGAGTTACCTGATAGCTGCAACCATTACACCGGTCGCACTAATCAGTCATTTGATCATGAGTAGAAACCTATCCATAATTATCGACGATGCAGGAATTTTAGCTATGATAATGGTCCCAGTTCTTGTTTTTGCGTCGGCGTATTTTGGCGCAAAATATGCAATAAAACATCTTCCGAAACAAATAGTATCCTATGTATTCCTATTCGTAGTATCAGTTAGTTTATTCAGATACCTCTCAGACCTAATTTCTCAAATTTAGAACCGAGAAAATCAATACAGATCGCTTGGTGGAGCAAGTATGAGCGACTTTCCATACTTCGTTACTATCGACGAGGCTTTGGAAATATGCAAAAAGACAACACTACAAACCACGGTTGAAAGAGTAGATTTGGACAATAGTCACAATCGTATTCTTGCAGTTGACCTTCCTTCCTTAGTTGATGATCCACCTTTCGATAATTCAGCGATGGACGGCTTTGCAATGCGTCACGAAGATACAATCAAAGCGCCTTCCAAATTGGAAATTATTGGAACGATTCAAGCTGCAGGGCAAGAAAATAACCTGGTTGTTGGAGAAGGCCAGGCAGTCAGAATAATGACTGGTGCACCAATACCAAGAGGAGCAGACTCAATTCTTCAAATCGAACTAACTTCTGTGTCTGAAGATGTTGTAACACTATTTCAACCATCGATGAAACACTTCATCAGAAAGAAGGGCGAGAACTTGACTAAAGGACAAGTTGCACTCTCAGCAGGTACATATCTCACACCTTCTAGAGTGGGCCTTTGCGCTACTATGGGCCATTCATCAATTCCAGTTGTAAAGAAATTAAAAGTGGCTATTATTTCAACGGGCGACGAATTGAAACAACCCGGTACAGAACTAAACAGAGGAGAAATTTACGAATCTAATTCATTTGGACTTTCAGGTTTAGTGAAGTGGCTTGGACACGAACCAGTCCGTTTACACTCTGTAGGAGACACAATTGATGATTTACGCAAGGTACTGAATGAAACATCGTCAAAGTACGATTTGATTCTTACAAGTGGCGGAGTATCGATGGGTGATTGGGACCTCGTCCGTAAGATAATGGAAGATGAAGGAGATTTGCATTTTTGGAGAGTGAAACTTAGACCGGGCTCACCACCATTATTCGGTTTGTGGAATAACACTCCAATTTTCGGACTTCCAGGAAACCCAGTAAGTTCACACGTAGTATTCCGTATGCTTGTCGCACCATGGATAAGGTACAACACACAATCAAACGACCCTATCGAAGCACGTGCATATGCAACTCTTGCAACCAAAGTCAAGTCTACAGACGACTGTCTAACTTTGAGAAGAGTCGCTATTGTAAATGAGGGTGGAAAGTTGTCAGCACACCAAAACATCCACCAAGGTTCTGGGAATTTAGCAAGCATGGCGATGAGTGAAGGGATGGTAGTTTTACAACCTGGCCAAGAATATTCGATAGGCGACATCGTTGAAGTAATGTTTCTGTGAGTGATACAATGGAATTCAATCAAGACATCGAATTGATCGAAGCTCTTGCAGAGATGTATCCAAATTCAAAGAGAAACACTTTACGGAAAATGCTAACCTCGGGCAGGGTAACTGTTGATAATAAGGTGGTTCACAAGGCGAAATTCATAGTTGAAAAGGGAAAAGAAGTAATCGTCTCAGATAGAGATACTGCAGCAATTTCATCCCCTCCACCCGCACCAAAAAAGAGACATTCAAGGGTCAAAATATTGTTTGAAGATGAGCACATAATTGTGGTCAACAAACAAGCAGGCCTTCTATCAGTGTCGACAGATAAGATGGAGCCAGACACACTCCACTCAAGGGTAGTTGACCATCTAAAATCAGAGAATGAAAAATCATGGGCATTCATTGTCCATAGACTAGACCGCGAAACTTCAGGAGTAATGATTTTTGCAAAACACAAGAGGCACAAAGAATATCTTCAGGAGCAATTTGCAAATCGAGATGTCCACAGAGTATACCACGCACTTGTTGAAGGAAAGCCCAACAACGAAAACGGAACGATTAGAGAATGGTTGCTAGAAGATAAATTTCTCAAAGTAAAAGCAGTAAAAAGCAATCATCCAAAGGCAAAAGAGGCAATATCACATTACAACGTAGTGGATTTTGATGAATTTGCGAGCTTAGTTCAACTTACAATCGAGACGGGAAGAAGGCACCAAATCAGAGTTGGATTGGCCAATTTAGGGTGCCCCGTTGTTGGCGACGAGGCACACGGAGCAGAAGGCAACCCAATAGGCAGAATAGCCCTACACGCTAGCTCTTTGGAATTTTTACATCCTGAAACCGATGACCCAGTGAGATTCGAGGCACCAATTCCCTTTGGGCCCGAATGAAAAGCAAGCACTCAAGAACTCTCGACAAGCAGGTACTAACTATGCCCACACCAGGACATGATGGTTGGATAGAAGTTCGTGGTGCACGAACTCATAACCTCCAAGACATCAGTGTGAAATTACCTAGAGGGCAGTTTGTCGTAATCTCAGGAGTTTCCGGCTCGGGCAAATCATCACTAGCATTCGATACCCTATACGCCGAAGGCCAAAGGAGGTATGTTGAGAGCTTGTCCTCTTACGCCAGACAATTTATTGGTCAGATGAAGAAAGCCGACTGTGATAGCATAGAAGGGCTATCTCCTGCTATTTCAATCGACCAAAAGCAAGGCAGTCACAACCCACGTTCAACGGTTGCAACAGTCACAGAGATCATGGATTATTTACGCTTAATGTGGGCAAGAATCGGTAAACCACACTGTCCCACATGTGGCGTTGAAGTTGCCAGAAGAACCGTCCAAGAAATCGTTGATGATATTATTTGGAATACGGAAGGACACGCTATTGCTGTATGGAGTCCAGCTATACGAAACCGAAAAGGGACTCACGCAGATTTATTCCGCCATCTTGTGGAACAAGGATGGACAGAAGGTAGGATAAACGGTAGAGAAGCTTCGTTTGAGGATGAACACAATCTGGACAAAAATCTCCGTCACGATATCGATGTTAGAGTGGATAGGATGCGTTGTTCTAAAGACAGACGCCAAAGGCTGACTGAAGCCGTTGAGGCAGCATTGCGAATAGGTGGCGGAACCGTTGCAATTGAAAGCATCAAACTACCAGAAGACAATTTCGAATTCAGTGAAGGTTCAAAATCAACAAAGACAAAACTTGGCGACACCATAGTTTGGTCTGAAGAGTTTGCATGTCCAGAACACGGGGCCTTTATGCCAGAAATGAGCCCTAGGGTATTCTCATTCAACTCCCCCCTCGGCGCGTGTCCATCTTGCCAGGGGCT
>JAPOHM010000216.1 GCA_029979405.1 Methanobacteriota archaeon | reverse complement strand
GAGTCTAGAATGTTGTTTGATTTCCAAGTAAAGATTGATGGCGATAAAATAATTCCAGCTTAATCTTCAAAGATTATTGCGTAATATCGATTTATTAAAAAAATTCGGAAATATCTTCCAGAGATTTACGATCTAAATCAGGCACCTTCGCATCATCTGCAGGATGACCAACTGGCATCAGCAACATCGCATGCTCGTGATCGGGTCGTTGCAAAATTTCACGCAAGAATCCCATTGGTGAAGGAGTATGAGTTAGTGTAACCAATCCCATATTCTGAATTGCAGCGATAAACAATCCAGCAGCGATTCCACAGGATTCCTGAGAATAGTAAGTTGGCCCCCATTCTCCATTATCTCGCAGCCGCTTATTTTGCCTAAACAGGACGATTACCCAAGGCGCATCGGTGATGTGTTCTTTGACTGCATCCGTACCCAAGGGCCTGAGAACTTCAGACCATGCTTCTGGCATCCGTTCAGAGTATGTTTTTCTCTCCTCTTCTTCCGCCGCTTGGCGAATCTTCTGCTTCAATTCTTGATTAGAAATCGCCACGAATGTCCAAGGTTGTAAATGAGCTCCGGATGGTGCGGTTCCAGCGGTTTTAATCGCCGCTTCAATAAGGGAGCGTGACACCTCGCGTGTTGAGAAATGCCGCGTAGTGCGTCGTTTATTCATTTCTTTATAGAATGACTCTGCTCGCGAATTCATCTCCTTCGGAGTCAATTCTTCAAAGACCAAATCGATGAATCCTGTATCGTTACCTTCGCCACCCATGGGTGTCCCTAGGCTCAATCAGAAAATCAAACCTACGCACAGTCAATTTGTCCAAGAAGAAAGATCGGATTGTCTACTCCCAGCATCTAATTCCTTTGGAGTGAAACGATGTAGATGCAGGTTTGAAATGCATCTTGCAGCGGAATCCAAAGCCGCTCCAGCAGTTCCTATATCTTTACCAAAAGCATCACCGATTACTGATATATTACCACTAGATACCACCTTTTTTGGACCTTCCACAGGTCTGCTATATGTCCATCGATGTGACTTCCAATCGGTGGGATTCAATCCTAAGGAACTGGTAACATATTCTATCATTTCCTGTTTATTTTTTCCTAGATGCAGTTTACTAATTTCAGGACTTAGCCGTATCTCTAATATTCCTTCTTCAGATATCCCGAAATTCAATTCCCATCCCTCAGGGTTTTTGTCTACTTCCACTTCACAGGGGCCCCAAAGAACCCAACACGATTCACTTTCTCCAGATATTTCCAATTCTGTATCTTTAGTCAGGATTTGAGCCTGTTCAATTGGTATTGCCAAAATAATATGGTCGTGTTTGGAAGCAAAACTCTCACCTTCTTTAGTTCCTGATAATTCAACAATATCTTGTGTTTGATTGATTTTTTCAATTTTTACTGATTGGATTACATTAACTCCTTCGGCAATATTTTCCAGTAATTCTGGAAATGGTCTGGCAGGGGTCAAACGATTATTTTGGATATCCACATAACCTCTATTTTTCCAATCACTGACATATCTCATCATCCATTTTGGAACAGAATCTAGGTATCTAGTGCCCATCTGAAATGATATGCCTTGATTTGTTTGTCTGTTGGATAATCGGCCACTTGCTCTCGTACCTTTGTCGAAAATCGTTACATCATGGCCTAGGTCCATCAGCAATCTAGCTGCAAATCGGCCGGAAAGACCACCTCCGATTACCCCCACGTTCAATTTCTTGAAATTTGTAGGTGCGGTAGTCCAATCTTCGTATTTATCAATATCAATTCGATCTAGATGTCTCGATGTTGGCCTCTTACGAATTCGACCCATGGTAGGACCTGGTGGGTCGAATGGTCTGTCGAATAAGCCAAAACACCAGTGTATCCCTGCTATTGAGTTAGCATCCCTTCCATCTAAGGCATACCGATTATTTAGTTCCAAGGCTAGGGCCATCGCTTCTTCTGGATCTGAACGATAGCCTGCGATTGCTTTACCCCATGTCATTCGTACATTATTGTGCATTACTCCATGCCGAACCAGACCTTTTTGTGCTGCGTCCCAGAGTCGATCCCGAGTATTTCCTCTTTCAATTTGTAGTTTAGGAAGATTAGCAAAGTTAGGGAATCTTTGACTCCAAGATTCCCTGGCCCAATTAGGAATGTTATTCCATGAATCTGCATTTGTTGTACCGTGGACGTGGTGTTGGGCATGTTCTCTGAAGACAAGCATTTCATCAAGGAATTTTTCTGCACCTTTACCACCTATTTTTTTTGCATCTCTAACTACCTTGGTTGATGCAATCATTCCATAGTGCAACCATGGAGAAAG
>JAPOHM010000208.1 GCA_029979405.1 Methanobacteriota archaeon | reverse complement strand
CCTTCAGCTTCCTTTCCAGCCTCTTGTTTTGCTGAATCAATGGTAGCTACAGTTGACGAAACTGCTCCATCCTGCGCATTTTGCAAAATTTCTGCAGCTTCTTTACGAGCATCTGCGACAATCTTGGTTGCTTTTTCTTTGGCATCAGCCAAGGTTTCTTTTGCAGATTCTTCTGCATTTTTTATGTGTTGAAGTACATCGGACATACCCATAAAAATCACCCTGTAGTCCTTCCCAACTACAACGGGTTCATAACCCTCTTGGTTGGAATTTTAGTTTATTGGATTCGATTCAATTGAAATTCTACCCCAAATCGTCAAAACCACATTACTAACCGCCCCATTATGGCAGACCGTTCAAGCACAGGCGGATTTGACCCTTCAGGGATTGATGATGATGCTTGGACAGAACTTGAAAGGCAACTTGAAGCAACGATTCCAGTTTATGACAGAGTGAATAAAATTATGACTTTGGGATTTGACAAAGGAATGAGAAAGCATGTCCGAAGTCATGCTAAACCCGGGATGAATGTTCTCGAAATTGGTTGCGGCCCTGGTTCTTTTGCCGTAGATTTGAGAGATACCGAACTAACTTGCCTTGACCCGAGTGCTGAAATGTTGAAAGTTTGTAAAAAGAGAGTAGATGCAGCAAGAAGTCAAAATGGAGACTCTAAAGCAGCTTATGTAGAAGCAATAGCAGAAGAAATTCCGCTTCCTGACAACACTTTTGACAGAGTTTTTTGCTTGTTCTCTTTCCGTGATTTTAAGGACAAGAAAAAGGGATTAGAAGAAATTCACAGAGTTCTAAAGCCTGGAGGTCAGTTAGTAATATGCGATGCGGGGAAAGCCAACTGGTTGCATGGTATCTTCGGGCGCATCTACATGGCAACCTTCGTGCAATGGGTTGCACGGATTGTAACAAAAGATCCCAATCATCCATGGAAGTGGTTAGCGCGCACTTATACACACTATGGAACACATTCATATTACAAGAAAATCATGAAAGAAATTGGGTATACCGATGTAAAAGCAAGATTGCTATTCCCCGGCATGTCTAGCAGATTTAAGGCGAGAAAAAATAGTGACTGAGACTTATTGTCATCACTTGAATAGTTCATTCACGTCGATATTTCCATTGTAAATCAAAAACCCACAAACCAGTACTGTAACCGTAGCAAAGAGCAATACTCTGTTAATGATACCTTTGATAAAATCAAAAACAGTTTTTGTTATATTCACTATTCCCTCACCAACATTTTCAAACGCTGGCATCTCTACATTTGTTGAATTTGAAACATTAGTTGTGTGGATATTATTGTGAACATCTCCAACATGTAGATCTCCACCAACTACCGAGTCTTGCAAGACTGCTTCGTCTTCTGACACAGGGGTCGCTTATGGTGTTTTTATTTGAACTCGATGTTCAAAGTTTTTCAACCTATACAGAAACACTAAGCAATACGCTCCACGGTTTCTGGAGTTATTCCTTCTTCTGGCGTAACTCTGTATACCATGATAGACAGATTTTCAGGTGCGTTTCTAAACTTTGTAACCGTCATCGATGTTTCGAAATCCGACCCGATTGTTCTGACTTTGAAGTCACATACCATGTCGGCAATTGCAGCCATTTCTTGCTTTATTGCAGGCGTGATTGTGTCCTTTGAAACTGTAATGAATAAGATTCCTCTATGGATTTGAGTATGTGCTTGCATCATTCTCAACATTGCGACAACTCTGCTCGGATCTTCTCTTTGCATGAAAAAGTCAAGAGAATCTATTACAGCTCTGAAATATGGCCCCATAGCCATTATTTCATTGGTCATCTCGGTAAGGAAATCCTGAGTGTCATCATCTACAAATCTCGTTTGGGCCAGTCTTTGAATATCAGGTAGTTTGAATCCTTCCAGTCTGTATCGACTGGCCAGTAGTTCCTTTTCTAGAACTCTTGCATTGTATTCTTCACCAAGAGTTCTCACGCCGATATCTGTTGGCCATCTATATTTGTTGAATACACGACCAATTTCCAACTGACTTTCATTCGTTGAAATCAGAATTGTATTATCTGGTTCTTCTGCAGGCGATGTGAATTGCTTGGCGAACAATTCTGAACCTGAGCCCACATCGGTGAATCCAACAACGAGGAATCCTCTTGGCACACCTCCGTGCATGGCATTGTCGAACTTTGGAACACCAAAGCTTCCTACAGAACCGAAGAATTCTTCATCATCCTTACTGAATTGAATCTGCTTATCCATAATATCACCACTTAGTGAATAACCACCTGTCCACGGTCGATTAAGTCGGTACAATATAGGTCTAAATTTGATAAAACCGTTGGGGGAACCTGGTCAGGTACATTCAAAATTACCGACAATACTTCTCTTTGCCTGAAAGTGTTGATAAAAGTGTGAAGATACTCTGCTAGCATCTTTTCT
>JAPOHM010000075.1 GCA_029979405.1 Methanobacteriota archaeon | reverse complement strand
ATCAATTTGTGAATCTTGTACGGAAGTAGAGCGCGATTGACAGGTGTGACTTCCAAAATTCTAGCATCATCTCGTCTTCTGATATCTTGCAAAAGAGGATGGCGACTCTTCTTGTGGAGGGCTAAAAGAGTTGGTTTGTCCATTTCCAAGGCAGATCTGACAACTTTGACAAATTCTTCAGATTCAACTGCAAATTTACCAATTTCGTCGATGACAATTACTTCGGAATAATCTCTTGCGTGTTCAATCGCTGGGATTGCAACGCTTTCTAATGCTTCAGTATCAATCCCGTATCCAAGCACTCGCATTCTGCTATCGATTTCCTTGTGGGCCATTACGGCTTCTTCTCCGGTTTTGATATTGATTACCTTGTAGCCAACCCTTTCAGAATTTTCTGAAATAGGTTCGGTTCTCATTCCACCGATAATATCGGTAGCATGCCCATCGCCACCTCTTGCATTAATTTCTCTAATGCGTTCTTCAGTTAACATTTCCAGTACTTTTACCAGCACTGCAGACTTACCAGACCTCGGTAAGCCAGTGATTCCAATCTTTGGATGTATTCCCATCTATTTCTCACCGTTGACGAAATTAATCGATTCGCTGTTTCACTCGAGGTAGGTATTGATAATAAAATGTGGGGGCAAAATCATATTTTTTCTTGATTCCGGAAAATAAAATCATAAATCCAGTACAAAAATAATTCAATTTTTGATAATATCATCATCACCAAGCATCGGTGTTGAAATTATCTTTCTCCCCTTAGCGCTTAATTTCCAACATTCATTGACCCAATCGAGTAGTTTGGATAAACCGTTTTTGTTAATTCCAGCTATTTCCGCAATTTTTCTGATTGATGCAAGCTCGCTCTTATCGTAATCACCGTCTACCGAGGCCAATAGGGCCGAATCTCGAAGAGCAATTTTAATTGCAATATCGTCCATCCCATCGGTGATTGATTCAAGGGACGGCGGGTCAGATAGTAATTGTCTGACTTCTTCTCTACTCTCGGGATGAAGCATCATTGATCCCATAGCCGCTTCAATTGCGGAAATTTCTTCTCTGACCAATTCCCCATCGGCGGCAGCAACTAAAATTAGTACACAGGCAATTTTTCTTCGTTGCTCTTCAGGTAGTGAGAGCGCAGAATCAGGGAGCAGAATATCACCTAGATAGGTCGTTTAACAACTCGTATCCTTTTTGCATCCATGCATAACCTTCGACAGTCCAGGCAAGGAGTTGGCTGATTGCATCTTCACGCAGGTCCAGATGTTCTGCAATTTCTTCGAGAACTTCTTTCTCATCTTCATCGACAGTACCATCAGATGCGGCCATCAAAACAGCATCTCTTAGAGCGAGGCGACCAGCCTCGTCTCCCAAACCCTCAAGGCACTCTTGCAGGGAAGGTGGTTTTTTGAGAGCCATTCGAATTTGGTCTCTTTGTTTAGGTGACAATAATGCTGTGCCAAGCCGTTGTTCAAACATCGACATCTCCTCAACGGTTAATTCGTTGTCAACTCTTGTCATGAAAGCAAGCAACTTAGCATAAGCAAATCTTTCTGCTTGTGGTAGTTTGTGCACTGTGTCAGGCAGCATGGAATAAGCGTGCAGGTTGTAACCTTTCAATGCCTCGCTAAATCGGCGGTTTCAAATGCGTAAAAATATCCCATTCAAATGTGCCCAGAGTTGAGATTTACACCAATCGCGGATGTCCCGCTTGTGTGAATGCCAAACAGTTTCTAGATCGAAAGGGGATACAATATTCAGAGAAAAAATTGGGGAAATCAAAAACGATCGATGCGGAGTTTGCGATTAGATCCCGAGGAGCAAAATCAGTACCACAAATTTTCATTGATGAATATCACATCGGAGGCTTTGATGATCTATTGAAATATGAATCTGCAAATGAATTAAATTGGAGGTTAGGATTAGAGCCAAAGCCAAAGTTGAACATTCTGCAGAGAATTATTCGCTTTCTGAAAGGTGATCGATTTTGACCTCACTGAATGCTACATATTTCTGTCCGATGTAATTCAATCCGCCCCATATTGCGTAATTAGTAATCCAAACAACGCCGACTTGGAAAATAAGACCGGCGAATTCGATTTGGTTACTCAGGGAAAGAGATAAAATTTCAGTCGCAACGTAATATGTTGTCATAGAACCAACCAAAGTAAAGGCGTAGACAGACATCGAAGCAGGAATGGTCCACTTTATGTCCCTTTCAGAGTTGAAGGTAAGAATTCTATGTGTCCAATGGGCAATGTAGGAACTCAGTATCCAAGAGCCACCCCAAGAAATTGTTGGCCAAATTCCAGAATTAGGCAAAACTAAGAAAAATATTTCCCAAAGAATTAGGAATATTACTGTATTGACAGCAGCGGTGAACAGGTATCTCTGAAAAGATCCCTCATTTCCAATCATTAATCGTCCTCCGTTTCGACATCGGACGGCTTTCCAGTGACTATTTTTCTCAGCCTTGAATTATCACTTTGAATAGCATCTAACAATTCGTAACCAATCTCTAAATCATCTGCTAATTTCTGTAGGGCAAGAGTATCTTTTGGCAAGCATTTTCCCCCGAAACCCCTTCTCAATCCCATAATCGGTTCAAGATGTGAATCTCCAATAATCTGATCTTGAGGAGCGGTAATTATTCGTTTTACAGTGTCGTAATCTACATTTAATTTCTCACAAATATCGTAAATTTGGTTTGCGAAAATCACCTTCATCGCGTAGAAATTATTCTTTGTATACTTCACCATTTCAGCCTCAGTTGCTGAGGTGTGAAAGAATTGGTCAGTCTTTAGAACTCCTGCAATTAAATGGTGTTGTTTAACCAATTCAGCAACTTCTTGGTGTTCTGTTCCAACGACAAGAATTTTTTGATTTTTGAAATCTTCTATCCTGTTTCTTTCAACTAAAAATTCTGGTGAATACGCTATTTTCAAATCTGGAAATTTTTGTTGCAGATTCTCTGTAGTTCCTGGAATTACCGTGCTTTTTATCACAGCTGTAAATCCATCTGGTAATTGTTTTAGTACGTCTTCTACAATCGAAGTATCGCATCTTCCAGATTCATCTTCAGGAGTTGGAACGGCTATGTAAGCCATATTACAATTGTTAGTAACATCGCTAATCGTTGAATTCAAAACCAGGTCATGGACAAAAATTTCGTGGACATGTTCGAAACACTGCTTTATTGTCCCACCAACAATTCCCATTCCAATAATTCCCATTTTCATGTTGTCCACCTAAAATATCCCCTGGCTAACCAATCTTTCTGCAATTTGTAGATTTTCAGGTGTTCCACAATCCAACCAACTATTTTCACCTATTGAAACAAACTTTGCATTTTTTTCAATAACATATTGCCTTGTTACTTGTGATATTGAAAAGTCAGAATTTTGGGAAACAGAATCAAATTTTCCCCAGAAGGTTTCATCAAAAATGTATATTCCTCCAATTGCAATATTACTTTGTGGATTACTCGGCTTTTCTTCTATGTCTACAATGGCCCCTTCTTTGATAGTGACAATACCAAAATCGCTTGGTTTCTCAACTTCCCTAGTCAAAAATAAAGCGCCTCTGTTAAAATTCTCAACCTCATTCTTGAGGTTAATATTGGTTAAATTATCGGCAAACCAAAGAAGTATCGGAGAATTTTCGTTTCCGCATCTGGACAATTGAATCGCATTTGAAACTCCTTTCGGACTATCTTCTCGAACAAATCTCGCTTTGTCTCCGACGTGATTCCTTATATCGTCAATAAACTGGTTTGCTACAATAGTTAGATCCGTTATTCCAGTTTTCGATATTGAATTCAGAATATAATCGATTATTGGCTTTCCATTAATCTCAACCATAGTCTTGTTTTTATTTTCCGTTAGTGGCAATAATCTACTACCGTAACCACCGGCTAAGATTATTGCTTTCATGCCGGGGGCTCGCTTCATTAGTATATGGAGTCAATGGGACTCATCGCCCTTCTTTGTGGTTTTTTCGAATATGCCTTGTTCCGCATTTTTCTCAAAATAATCGGTGCGCACTAAATCTCCAAGCCTTTCAACCCCGTACTCGATGAGGTCTTTATCTTCAGATTCGCTTTTCTCCCATCGCCTTTGTGCGTATTCTGCGTAATCTAAATTTGCTTTTTCTACCATTTTCTCAGTCGTTGTGAGATCATCTTCCATCCCTGCATATTTTTCCCCCTCGACTATAGCGTCTCTTCTTTGTGGTTCTTTACCCATCTCGAAGTCGGTTTTTCCCCAATCGGGGCCCGCAGGGTCTTCTCCACGAGTTCTAATCGGATTTATTTCCTCGATATCAGTGGCAATCCATTCCGATAAATGTTGTAAATAAGCCTCGAACCTCTCTTGCGTATCATCAATATCAAGCAAATGTGTCATGTCATATTTTTGGGCAAAATTATCTTCTGATTTCCAGAAGTAGATTCCCGTGAGAATATTGAAAAGACCCCCAGCGAAAATCTTCGAGTGGTAATCAATTGATAGGATATCATCTACTTTGAGTGCAAAAATCGCTCCGACGAAACATAGAATGCTCCCTAATAAGACAAAGAATGGGGTCAATGGCCTAAATTTTTCTAATTGTTTTAATTCTTTAATCGAAGCATGCACAGTATCACATCAACCTAGCAGGGATATTATGTCGTCACTCATGCTAGGTGTTGAATTATTCTCTTGTGTGAGTACTGAATCCTTCATATTGATATTCTGTCTTGGAGATAGAGCTAATTTCTCTAAAACCGCAGAAAGGACTTCCTGCACTCTTGCAGTTTGCTCTCCTTGGGAAATTATCATTCTTTCAAGGGACTCAAGGGTTTCAACCGACCTGTTTGCTGAAAGGTCGATTGCCTTCTTCTGAGCCTTTACAGCCTCTTCTTGTCGAGCAAGTAATTCTCTTGCAGCAGGGCTACCAATTGCGTCTCTCCTATGCAATTCGTCTAATGCATCACGTAATTCAGAGGTTGTATTATCTAAGGCTCTCTTCATGTGAGTTAATTCTCCAATTGCAATGTTTAACTCGTTTTGTAAATGTGTAGCCTTATGCTTTAGATGCGCTCTAGCACTTGATTGAATAGTTGATTCGGTTAGGAAAGCGGAAAATATCCCCATTGCAATTGAATACTCTCTAGGGAAACCTAGTGACATCATAATAATCCATGTTGATACTCCAACGATTGCAGCCCTTCCTATCGCCATCTAGAATAATATTTGTTGATGAACTTATATTACTCACTGGAAGGGATGCCACGGGCTCCCATGAATTTGCCTATGAACAGAACGGTACCGTTGTGAATGTTTTTCTGAACGTTATTCGCTTTGCAACTAACCAACTATTCGCTCTTAAATTCAGCCGGCCTTATCATCATTCATTCGTCAGGGATGAAACAATCATCGTCTATCTCATGTAATTGACCTGAAATCAACAGGTGGTCAATCGCTTCATCACATTCTTCAATGCTAACTCCATTGTCAATCATCGGCTCATAAATCTCAGATAAGTCGACCCAGTTTGCCCCTTTGCCGATTTTTTCCTGAACAAGAATTAGCACCATTTGAGCTGTTACCGCAAGGAGTGGGTCATCACATTCATCGTTTGGAAATAGGTTGGTAAAAGCACCAGCGGGATGTGGCTCTTCATAATTTGAATCATCTATCCTTTCGCTAATGTGTTTGAAAGGAGCAGGTATGTCGAAACAATCGAAAAGATTTGTCTGCCCTTTGGGGATTTCTCTAATGTCTAACGGGTTCATGTTGTTTGAGATATGTTCAAGTCGATACAACCTTTGCTCAAGTTGTAATTTTTCTCTCTCAATATCAGATTTAATTAATTCCAAATCTTCTTTTGCTTTTTGCTCTAACCAATCAAGAATACTGAAATTAGGGTCAATCGATAACATCGTATCGATTAATGTTTGAACACTAGATGGCATTTGCTCAATCTCGACTTTATTTTCGCGATTGTCCTTAGACTCATCTGCCATGCTTATACTCCTAGTTTTGGCACTCCATAAAGGTACACACAGTTATCCAACGTACATTTCATTTGGAATAATAGACAACTGCTATGATAATTCCCAAAAAACCGACTCCACTGGACAGAGCCCCTAACAGTTAGCGAAATTTCTCAAGGGGCGGATTCATTTAGGGGGTGCTCTTCGAATGCTGTATGAGCGACTACCGCATCGCAATCTTGCCTGGCGACGGAACTGGCAGAGAAGTAGCAGTCGAGGCGATGCGGATACTCGAAACTATCGAATCGAATACAAATTATGGATTTGAGAAAGTAGTGATTCCTTGCGGAGGGAAACATTACCAAGAGACCGGAGAAGAATGGGCAGAAGGCTCGTTTGAATTCTGTAGGGATGAGGCTGATGCAATTTTTCTTGGCGCAATTGGACAGCCTGGAGCCAGACTCCCCAATGGCGACCTTGCGGGAGGTTCGGTGATACTTGGTATGCGAGCAGGGCTGGACCTTTATGCTAATGTCAGACCTATCAAACTCTATGAAGGAGTACCTCACAAAGTTCATGGAAAATTCACCCAAATTTGGGAGCCAGGTATGGTTGATATGACAATTCTAAGAGAGAATACCGAAGGCCTCTATCATTCACTTCTAAGAAGAAGCGCTGACAGGGCTATGGGCCGAGAAGAATATGTCCCTCCAGAGATGGAATTCCCAGGTCTTGAAGGAGAGGTGGCTTACGACCCAAGGCCTATTTCTGCGACAGGAACCGAACGCTTAGTCAAAATGGGATTCGATATTGCGATGAATCGTAATGGAGCACCAATAGATGGAGTAAGCAGAGTATCTTGTATCGACAAGAGCAATGTCACTAGAGGTTGCCAATT
>JAPOHM010000172.1 GCA_029979405.1 Methanobacteriota archaeon | reverse complement strand
GTCGCTGAATTGGAAAGGAACCGTGTAAGAAAAAACACCTTCTGTGATCTCTACTCGCTGTGTTTCTCCATCTGTCCATTCCAATATTCCAGGTACTGACCGATAGTCAATATGAAGTCCTCTCAGCTTAAATGTTAAATTCTGCCTTCCTTCAACGAACTGAGCCTCAGAGGATCGAATTGTTGGCTTGTATTTACTCACTGGTGCAGGTTCTATAGTGAAGGTTTCCTCATGAAAGACATGACTTCCATCCCCCAGCAATACCTGGAGCGCAAATACTCTTTCTGAACTTAATTCCAACCACTCCTCGAAGGATAAGGGTTCAGATATTTTCGTCAAACCTTGTAATAATTTTCTGAAATTCAGAGTTTCCCCACTCTCAGTATCTTTCAATCTATACCACATATTTGACTTTCTCTTGGTTTTAATCTCGAAGATAGGATGGCCAAGTTCATTTTGTTCAGTGGTGGTTATCTCCAACAAAGGTTCAATTTTTTCACTGTACTCAAAACCCCCATGATTTACAAAAACTTCTACACAGCCTGGTTCGGGAAGATCAATCTCATAAGCATCTTGACTGAGATTCCGTAATTCTAGTGGGCGATTGTTGCCGAAATAAGCAGAAACCTCAGGTTCTTCGCCCCATGGGTCGAAAGATAACTCGGATAAAGGGACAGTGATGTGTAGATTGGTTAAAGAAATCCACTTGTGGTCGATTGTGACCTCTTCCAGAGAAAATTTATTTTTCCTTCGGGAAATCGTTGGTGTCGAGTTTTCAACAGTGAAAAAATGCACCAACAAACTCCACCGGTTGGACTTGTGATTACATCATTAGTTAACTTTGCGAAGGAAGGATTTCTTCCAAAGGTTTCTCAAGATTAGTTGCTATTGAGTTCCAATTGGAGTTGAACTGATGGTTTTCTGGGAAAATCAGGTGAACCACTCAAAAACTCGTCAATACGACTCTGTATTTCATAGATCATGTTGACATTGACAGCATTCCCTAACTGCTTGTATGCCTGACCATCATTGTCACCTAAAACGAATGGTTTACCATGGATACCATCCACATCGAAACTCTGTATTCGAGCACATTCTTTTGGAGTAATATGTCTCTTTAGCCAGCCTACAACAGGAATCTGAGCCATTGCGACCAATGCGGGAAAATAATCTCCTCGTTTAACGCGTATTCCTGAGGGACGGAATTGGAAGATGTTTTCCCAGTTTGTTCGGCTGTCTGGTCCTGCCTGCCATTCATATTTTGTGCGGCTAACAGGAATATTCCTTTCGCCTTCATCATTCATACCGAGCACGTTCCACTTCTTCAGCCACTTGTCGATGAATTGTTTGTTGTTCTTGTACAACAATCGGTTTTTTCGAATGAAATCTTGCTTCCACTTTGGTAAATTGATGGCTTTGATGAGTTCTGCTTTTCTCATCGAGGTTTTGACTGGTTTCACCCAACCATAATTCTGCCATTCTTTTCCGATAGAGATCAACTCCTTGCAAGTGTATTGCTCTAAATTTCCTGGAAGCGGTTCATCACCAATGAACGAATCTGCCCATATTGGGTGCCCCGGAAGTTTCGTATCAACGTTAACATGGATGAGGAAGTCTTCCCACATTTCAAGCCAATTTGTTTCTTTTTCAGTCATGTGGTATTTTTTGTCAACCTTCTTATCAAGCACACTACGGACGTCCAACGAAACTTCGCTTCTTTCTTTTGGGAAAGAAAAGTCTCTCTTCTTTGCCAAGTCTTTCCTTATTGCTACGATGTATACTCTCGTCCTAACCTGGGGTATTCCGAATTTGTGGGGGGAAAGAATTGACCATTCAAAGTCATACCCTAATTCATTGAGTCTTTGCTTAATTACGGCAAATGTATTGCCCCCATCATGCTTTACTAGATTAGGGACATTTTCAAGGAAAAGAACCTTTGGCTTGTGTTTTTCAGCAAGTGTGCATATATCATGAAACAACGTTCCTCGTGTTTGATCCTTGAACCCTTCTTGAGCACCAGATTTGCTAAATGGTTGGCAAGGAAAGCCTGCACAGATAATATCCATCTTGGGTATTTCATCCAGTACAGAGCGGATATCACAATTCACGTCGAAACCGCCTGGTTTGCCCCAGTTCAATTCATATGTTTCGGCCGCATGTTTGTCTATGTCTGTTGCAAAAACACACTCGTGACCCAGCCTGTGGAGGGCAGCATGGAAGCCACCTATGCCGCAGAATAAGTCAACAAACCTCATAGAAACAACTTTCAGTCGACGGTTCATAAGCACAACGGAGGGATGGAGATTGGAATTGAAAGAACTGGTGAATAGGATTGCATCACTTGTACCAATCATCGATAGCACAACAAGCATACAAAATAGCAATCGTCGTAACAAACGACCTTATGTGAAAGGCGTAGCTACGCTTTTTGAACCACAGTTTACAAACGAACTTGTCCGCTGTTGGAAATCAGAGTACGGTGGTGAATTGTCACACATAAGTGATGAGTACCCGTATTATGACAGTCGTGAGACTTGTGATTTGGTGCTATCGAGCAAAGAGGATGGAGAACCTTTTGGAATGTTTGAATGGGCTGTAGAAATGAAGTATCTACGTCTAGTCGGAAACAACGGGAATAACAATGATTATGTCATGCAAAAAGCAATTTCTCCCTTCCTAAAGGATAGAAGTTTAGTTCATGATATTGAAAAATTGAGGAATGCTACTTTTGGTAAACGCAAGGCAGTTGTTTTCTATGGATTCGACTACGATTTGTCATCGGTTGACCATGCTGAGACATTGTGCTCAAAAATTCAAAATTCCCTTGCTGATACTGATTATTATGTTGAAACTCCTGATGATATCAAGAAGTTTCTCGAGGATGATCTAATTCCGACTCCTCGAAACCTTCGCAGAGTGATTAATTCTGTTGATAAGCATGGAGATAGTTACTCCCTAGAAGCCGTTACAGGTGTCATCGATGCTTTTCTCAAAATCAATGGTATTGCAGATAGTAAACCAATTGTGGCTCACTTTTCTGGATTAAATCGGCATCCTTGTGGACAATTTGGACGAGTTGTTGGCTGGGAATTGAATTGAATAATTTACTACTAAACAAAATACTCGAATCGGGACGGAGCATTATGAGCGGCCTTGGAAACGGAAAGCGAATGTTTGGTGTTGGATTGTTGACAGTTCTGATGATGACTGCTGCAGGATGCACAGAATTGATGGAAGAGACTGAAACTCCAACAGGTGATTTCGATCTGTACGAAGGTGATTCAAGCACCGTCACACTCGAGATCTATCATGGTGAGAGTTTGGCATCTGCAACTGCAAATTACTCGATTACGATCCAATTGAATCACGTTGATGCACCAATGCATGCC
>JAPOHM010000080.1 GCA_029979405.1 Methanobacteriota archaeon | reverse complement strand
CTTGGGCGGCTTCGACGTACGTCGGATCGTTTAGGAGTACTATGGCTTGCTGAGGGATATTCGATCGGGATCGCTCCGCTGCGCATTCTTCGCGGCTGGGTGCATCGAACGAGAGGAGGCTTGGGTGTAGAAACGTTCGTTGCCACCAAGTATAGATTCATCACCTTCGCTTATTCCCAATTCTGAAGCGATTTCTTTTGACCAAAGTCTTAGAGTCGGTTTAGGAACATTTGTTGGATTTACTTTTGACCAGCAAGCATTAGGAACTTGACGGGGTTGGCCTCCTTCTCTGTCGTCGCCCGGTGTTTCGCTAAGGAAACGATTGACCCATTCCGCATCTCGTAAGGTCATATTGGCCACTTCACCGATTTAGCGTTCTAGTCCAGCGGTCACAAGCAGGCACGTCTACTACGTTGAGGGTCGCGAAACTAACTCCTTTAGTTTCGAGCAATTTAGTTCTAAAATTATCAAAGTCAAGTAAGCAACAAGGACAGTGGGGCCTTGCTGGTTTTAGGGTAACGCTAACTTCGCCGTCATCGCTGATATCAATCTGTTTTACAATGTCTTTTTCCGACCATGGTTTTTGGTCGTGCGGGTCCCGCCATTCTGCAGCAAGCCTTGCAATTTTACGTTGCAGGTTTGCAATTTTTCTGTTCACTCAATGTCCTCCAAGCGCAAAGTTTCGATTTTACCTTCGGCGGAGGCCAACTCTTTTTGACATTCTTTTAGTAAATTCGAGCCTTCTTCGAATAGCTTTAGTGTCTCATCCAAATCTGTTCCGCCTGCCTCTAATGCGGCGACAATTTCTTCCAATCTTTTCATTGCTTCAGCGTACGTCATTTTTTCACCTCAGTGGTTATTTTCCCGTCTCTGAGTACCACCGTCAGGGAGTCACCTTCCTTCAATCCAGCGACGGTTGTAACGGGTCTACCCTTCTCGTTTAGGGCCATTGAATATCCTCTGTCGAGAACTCTTTCTGGATTAGTAGATGTCAGAATTGAATCGATTGTGATTAATCGGTTTTTCTTAAACAATATTTGCCTATCAATCGCATTATTCATCCTTGAGTTTACTCTAGAAATTCTAAGTTTGGCATTGGTAATTCCTTTCATAGGGGCGGTACTGAGTCTCAAAATCATTGATTTGATAGCCTCATTTTTCTTTATGAAAAAGTTGTCAATTGCAAAATCAAGCCTATCCCCCGTTTGAGAGATTTCATCCAACAATTCATCCTTGATTGGAATCACTCTTTCAACAGCATTAGACGGTGTTGAAGCTCTAATATCAGCGATTAGATCGCTTACGAGAAGGTCAGATTCGTGTCCAACAGCGCTGACAACTGGCACAGAGCAGTCGATTATTGCTTGACAAACAATTTCTAAGTTGAACGACCACAAATCTTCTGGTGAACCTCCACCTCTACCAACAATTATCAAATCGGCATGGTTTCCTGCGTAATTTATTGCTTGCACAATCTCCTCCGCTGCTCCAATCCCCTGTACTAAAACTGGAATAATAGTGTATGAAAAATTGGCCCATCTGTCATCGATTAACCTCTGCATGTCTGAAAGTGCAGCGCTTCCACCACCGGTAATGATGTGTAGCCTTTTTGGAATCTTAGGAACCGGCAATCGAGGTCTATCCATCGTTCCGTCTTTACGCCATTTTTCGATTAACTCTCTTCGTGCTTTCTCCATCTCGCCTATGTTTTGCACAGGTTGGACTCTCGCAGCCTTGAACTGCATCCTTCCAGTTTTAACATAAACATCGATGCCTCCCAAGGCAACTACTTTCATTCCTACTTTGATGTTCTGAGATTCGAATGAAGTGTTACCTCCGAATAATACACAATCAATTGAACCTTGTTCGTCTGTAAGTGTAAAGTATGAATGGCCGGACCGAGCAAGAGTTAATTGGGTTAACTCTCCTATAATCGCAGCATTAGCAAGGTAAGGCTCGTTCACTAACGCCTTTCGAGCAAGTGAGACATACTGTCCAACCTGTATTGGTTCACCTGCCATGAAAATTATCCGGAGTCCATGGTTATTGAATACTCGTATTCACAATGGAAGAAGTTTTGAATGCGTGAGCTTCCGCCAAGATGTTCCAGTAAGGGGTTGGCCCCTGCTTGGGATGGTGATTTAATGACTGAAGAAGAATCTAAGGACACTCAAAATGAGGAAGAAGATTGGACTTCTTACGCCAATGTTGGCTTTGGCTCAACAGATTATTCACTTTGGGATGAAGAAATAGACCAATCGAAGCTCATGCCTGAACCAGATTGGGATGATGAATATCAATTACAAATAAATGAGGAAGAAATACCTTCAGCACCTTCTCCTGCAGGATTGAAACATCTAGTAAAATTAGGAGCTTGTGATCACTGTTTAGGAAGAATAGGTGGGAAAAAGCGCTTCAGTCAGACAATTTTAGAATCTGGCATTGAAATCAGAAACGATGTAACAACAGCAGATTCAACACTCAACAATATCAGAGAAGAGGAGCCACTATGTCCGTTTTGTGAAAATCTATTCGAAGAAATACCTTTAATTTCTGAATTAATTATCGAATCAGTAGGCGATAAAGAGTGCTCGAGATTGCAACTTGGATCAAGGATTCCAAAGGACCAAACCGAGGTTGAAGACCACATGAGAAAGAGGTATTGCGCCGCCAATTCAACCCCATTAAAATCTGCTTTAATAGAAGAGTTGGCAAAACACTTGAAGGAAAGCGGATTTGGCGTGAAGTTAGTAATTGATAAGCCCGAAATATTAGCAATAATTGACGTGTTAACCCTAACAGTAGAACTTGATGTAAGGTCCCAATATTTCTATGGGAGATATCTAAAACTTGAGAGAGGAATTCCTCAAACAAAATGGCCATGTAAAGCCTGTAAAGGCAGAGGCTGTCAAAAGTGTGAGAACACAGGGATGCAATACACAAGTTCTGTTCAGGGGCTGATTGGCGACCCACTTTTAGAAAAATTTGGAAGCGAGGAACACTCGTTTCACGGAATGGGTCGCGAGGATATCGATGTAAGGTGCTTAGGTCGGGGAAGGCCGTTTGTTATTGAATTCAAAAATCCCAAAGTAAGGAATGTCGACTGTACAGAGATGATGGATATTATCAACAAAAACGCCGCAGGAAGAATAGAGGTTAATTCGATGCGACTTTCCAACCGTAGTGAGGTTGTTAGAGTAAAGGACACGCCTGCAGAAAAATCATACACGATCAAGTATAAAATCGAGCCGCTAACGCAAAATGAGTTGGATGAATTGACACAAATTTTGGAGGTTCCAAAAGACAATAGACACAGAAATTCCCGTCGTAAAAAATACTATTCAAATAACGGAAATAGGGACCAGGATCTGGCCCAAGAAATCGATTATTCATCCATGAAAAAAACAGAATTGGTTGCCCTGTGTGAGGAAAAAGGTTTGACTAAATCTGGAACGAAAGAAGTACTTATCGAAAGACTATCTTCTGCAAAGGAGCCAACTCTACCAATGCCCGACAAGGATTTCGTCATGGATATTATGCAAAAATTGCAAGGTTGCACCCTTGCACAAAGGACACCAGAAAGAGTCGCACACAGACGAGCTGATAAGATTAGAAAAAGGAAAGTCTTGGAAACAAACAATCCGTCGATTGAAGTAGTCGACGAGAATCTAATGATTGGTGAATTTAGTCTCAGGTGTGAATCAGGTACATATGTCAAGGAAACAGTGCACGGCGATGGAGGTAGAACTCAGCCATCGATTGCATCACTAATCAAAGCAAAATGTACTGTCGAATGGCTTGATGTTGCCGATATTCATGCCGATTGAGACATCGCGGTGCTTATATGGGGCGGGTAGGTCGCCAAGTTGCTCGGAAGGTCAATGACAGTAAGAGTGGAGTGCGATAACCATGAAGAAATCCAAGGGTCAACGCCAAGGAACACGTTCTATATTGAGTAGAGGGCGCCACCAAAGAGGTCGCCTGAACATCAGTCGCGTCATGCATGATTACGATGAAGGCGACCGCGTTGCAATCGTTTTGGACGGTGGCCAACAACAAGGAATGCCTCATCGCAGATTCCACGGAAAGACTGGTTTCATTCAGGCCCGTCAAGGTAGAGCATGGGTAGTTGCAGTTAAGGATGGCAACATGCAGAAGACTGTTGTCGCAAGACCTGAACACCTAAGACCATTGGAGTGATTATCATGTCCGAAGAGGAAAGATTCCTAGATTATGCTACAGTTAGAAACATGCTCAATGACGCTAGAGAGCGCAGAGGGTTCCTAACATACGAACAAAAAGCAGCACTGCAACATGCTGAATGGGCCGCAAGTGAAAATAGAAGCGGGTACAGCACTGACCCGAACGTTTTCAATGACATGTTCAATGCAATTATGGAAATTGAAACCTTCCACAAGTATCCAGAACTAGCTGCAAAATTAGCAGAGTTAATGCCACTCCATCCGGATGATGTGCGTGCAGTTGTCGCAAGCAGAAGAATCTCAATCGATAACGATGAGGTAGAATCTGTTTTGGTAATAGTACGTCAACATCTTGGCGTAGAATGATTTTGACACACGGTGGTCTCAATGTATAACGATCGTCGCTCAGGTAATCGCAGGGGTAACCCACGCGCTCCGAGAAGTGACCCACTTCTTTCTGTAGAATGGTGTCGAGTCATCGACCATCCAGGCGCTAGTGAGGCCATGGTTGTAGTGACTGAACCTTCACTACACGTTATCAGATTAAGCGCCAAATCCAATGCTGGAATTCAAATGGTTGGTGCCAGAATTTACATGGGTTCAGACCAGACCAAAAAGGACGTAGTTCAAGATATCTTGGGATTTGCGAGAATCAGAGATTTGTCAAACGCGGCGAGTCAGGAAATGCCCATTGTAATTCAACAAATCATTGAGGATTCTCCAAGCGTATTTATCGAACAATTCTTCAACCGTGCAGGGAACCTTTCCCTGAAAATGCACGCTTTCGAGTTATTAACTGGAATAGGTAACAAGAAGGCTATGGAAATGGTTGGAAAGCGAGGAAGAGCTGGATGGGAATCATTTTCCCAGTTAGACGAAGATTGTGGAATAAATTCAGCCGAATTACTGGCAAGGCGATTTGTTTCGGAAATTGAAGATAGGAATCTTCAACCAAGACTAATCGAATTACTTCTCAGAAAGGAGGAATGATACAATTGTCTCTCGAACGCGAGAATTAATTGAAAATCTCAGGGCGCGTCAGTTCAACGACAAGTCTCTTGGACAACATTTCCTCAACAATGACGATGTTTTAGACAGAATCATCGAACTTTCTGAAATTCAGAAAGGCGAGTCATTGTTGGAAATAGGCCCTGGCCCGGGTGTTTTGACAGATAGGCTTCTTGTAAATACAGAAAATCTCACCTGCATCGAAATTGATTCAGGTGTTTGCGAGTATTTACGAGATACATTTCCAAATCTCAATCTAATCGAAGGCGATGCTTTGCAAGAAAAATGGGGTGAAGTAGACAGATTTATTTCCAATTTACCATACCAGATTTCATCACCGATAATAGAACGAATAACAAATAACAAATCGATCCAACATGCTGTAATTTTAGTTCAAGAGGAGTTTGCTCAGAGGTTGGTTGTAGAATTATCAAGCGATAGGGGGAGTCTTGGAATGTGTACTAAATTAGATTGGGATACAAAAATGGATATTCGCGTCGCTCCAAATTGTTTTACACCCTCTCCTCAAGTAAATTCTAGATTAGTTGTAATGAAAAGAATTGATCCTCCTGAAAATTCGAAATTGACAAAGATGCTTATTCGGCAAGCATTTGGTGAAAGGCGAAAAAAGTTGAAAAATACTTTATCAAAACCACCTAAACGCATCTCAAGGGTTAAGGGTTGGCACGCTGGAAATTACAAAGAAGCAATTCAAGTAATTAATGGAGAATTAGATGCCAATGAGCTTGAGGAGAAGTGTGCCATTTCTACTAGACAATTGGTAAAAAGACAGCTTACTTGGATGAGGAGTTTTAATTTCTCAAAAACTTTTGATATCAACTCAGCAATTGAAATTGAGAAATACTTAGAAGAGCAAATTTTTTAAAATAATTTGTTTAATTATCTTCTTTCATCCATATATTAATGTTAAACATATATAATAAGCGTTATGAATTGGGATAATCAGGATAATAAAGACCCTTGGGGCAATCGCTCCAATGGAAATGATCAAGACTTTGATGATCTTCTGAAGAGATTTTCTTCTATCTTAGGCAGCAAGTCTGGTGGAGGAAAAGGTTCATCATCAGGCGGCGGTTTTAATTTTTCACCTAGTAGATTTCTTGGTTATGGATTTTTTATATTAGCAGTTGTATATCTATCTGCATCCATCTATACAGTTCAGCCTGGTGAAAGGGTAGTTATCTTAAGACTTGGCGAGTATCACAAAGAGACAACAGAAGGTCTTAACTTTATGTTATTTGGAATTGATCAAAGATTTAAAGAGGACGTAGCCCTTACGAGAAGATATTCTCAAACAGCAAATATGCTTACACAAGACGAGAATTTAGTCGATGTTACAGTTTCAGTT
>JAPOHM010000006.1 GCA_029979405.1 Methanobacteriota archaeon | reverse complement strand
GCTAATAGTCCAGTATACTCGGGAGATTTAGTCATTGGAAGCGGACCATCGTCTGGAAGTATGAGTGATGCAATGCAATTCAACGGAGTTGTTTATGTTGGAAGCTCAAACTACCTCGATAGGTATTCAATAAACCAGGCTAGATGGCTACCATCTGTAGATGTCGGCTCAGAAATTTCAGCGTTAGAAAATGATGGATTAAACGTATTTGTTGCTACAGAAGATGCTGGTGTCAAAATTGTGAATCAGCAGGGACTCATTATCGATACTTGGGATACAAATGATGGACTCGCTGCAAACTCAATAACAGGAATTGACGTTGAGGGTGATTATGTTGCGGTCATTCACCAACAGGATGGTGCTACAGTTTTCAACAAATCAGACCCTGCGTCGGTAATCAATTTGGCCACCGGAAATAGCGAAATCGATTCCAACTCACCAACCGGAGTTGCAATTCATAATGGAGTTGCATACATTGGTACTGCAGATGATGGATTGAACAGGTATGTTATCAGAAACAACACTTTCCTTGGTTCATGGGTCTCAACTGGAATAAACGACGTAGACTATGCGCCAGTAGCTGTATTTGGAACAAATCCACAAATTCTTCACCTTGGATTACCGGGTTACGGTGTTGCCCGTAAAGACCTTTCAACTGGAGAAATTCTAACGCCTTTCACTCAAGTTCCAGACAGAGGTAGCCCTGGTCAATACGAAATCTTGCCAAACAACTTCATTCTATCAATCGGAGCAAACCAAAACCAAGGCACTCTCTTTATTGGGACTACAGATGGTGCCGTTATGTGGGACGGTAGCGGAGCTACAGAATTAACCACAGGCGGATTCAATGGCGGATGGGCGACAAACCCTTCACAACATTTTGGTTTCGTGTTTGATGGAAGTACGACCTATTCCGCCACCAATATTGGGGTTTGTTACTATTCGACAACCACAATCCAAGATTGTATCAATGCCCAAGATGGAATGCCAAATTGGGGCGTATATTCTATCGGTATAAACAGTACGACTGTATTTGGAGGTACTAATTCAGGAGTAGGATTAATTGACAAGTCATCAAAAACCGTAACCGGCACTTGGACTGCGGGAGTTGTCTCGAATAATGCCTTAATCGAAGTTATTGACGGAATAGCCTTCATTGGTTTAGATGGACTTGGGGTTGCAAGGTATGATATCTCAAACGATGCTTGGCTAACTACTTGGACAGAAAACAATGTCCTTGATGCTGGAAATGAAGACATCACCGGTCTGGTGGCAGATATCCGACCTGGACATATCTGGGTTGGCGGAGGCGATGGTTTTCAATTAATCAATATCTCAACTGGTGCAGAAGTTTATGATATAGAGAAAACAAATTCTCTCTACATTGGTTCTGGAGACCCGTATGACATGATGATCTATGGTGACACGCTATACTACCATCAACAATTCAGCTCGGACAGCGTTTACAGAATCGATATCGTAAATTTCACGAGCAAATCTATCTTGGACGCAGGCGCTCAAGTTGACGAAAATGGTGGCGACGTGTATACCTTGAATATCATCGACGACCTACTGCATGTTTCAGTCGCAAGTGGCCAATGGTGGAACACAGAGGGCAGTGGTGGTATTGCAATATACAACCTTACATCAAACACATGGGAGAGCGAACTACTTGCTGAAGGTTCAGTAAACAGGGTAACTTCCCACATATCTTCGAATGGAATTGAATGGGTTTCATGGGGAGAAGAAAAACTGGAAGCGTTTTACTCCAACGGTACAAAGATTGGGCAGTGGGATGACACGGACATCGCATTCCCAATCAGAGAAATTGTCGAATATGACGGAGAAACTCTCTTCGCAACGGAGGATGGAGTCGCCAGATACGACGAATCGTCCATGCAGTGGCTTTCAATTTGGCAACCCGGCTCTGGTCTTCCAAATAGCGCAGATGACATCGTGTATGAAATGTGGACTGATGGAAGTAGCCTCGTTATTGGGACCGCTGCGCCTCAAGGTTGGAACGGAATAGATGGTGAAATATTACACCTTGATGCCACAGGAACTTGGACCTCATGGGATGGAGGTAGCAATGGAATTCCAAACGGTTATCCAATTGCAATGACAGAATGTAATGGTATGCTTCATGTCGCTATCACAGCAAACAACGGCGGTGTTGCACGATTTGACCTTGCAAATAACACCATAAAGACATCATTTACAGTTCAAAGATTAGATGACGGTACAGCTGCAGCTGTCGCTTGTGACGATGCAAATAGTATTCTATACATTGGTTACCGTGACCAAGGGGAACCGATATCACGATATGATTACAGCACAAATACTTGGTTGTCTTCCCTAACTTCATCCTCGCACAACATACCAAGCGATCCACTTTGGTGGGGTGCAATGGAATATTCAAACGGAAAATTAGCTATCGGATACGACATAGGTTCTACAGGAGATAATGTAATTGGTGGAGGTTATGTCTTAATTTCCGCCAACGGAGCTACTGCCGGCATGGCAAGTATACTTTCAACAGGTTCTGCAGTAACATCTCTTGATTGGATGGGAGCTACTTTACTAATTGGGCAAGCTGGGGGAACATCTGGATATTCTCACGTAGACACACTGAATCAACTTGGACAAAATGTGATTTACTCTTATCCGAGCCTCGTGAGCGGATTAATCACCGCAATTGCCGGTAACTCAACTCATCTTTGGGCGGCTTCAGGTTCATGGCAAAACACTGGAAGTGGATTATTACAAGGGATTAGAAATTCAGATGGTTCAGTTACCTGGCAAAAAGGCTGGACTATTCCTGCAAGTGCCGACCCTTATGACATGGAATTAGTTGGTGAAATGCTATACATTACAACAGATAATCGCGGACTCAGTGTTCTAAATACGACATCTGGAACTCTACAAAAATTATCCAATGGAATACACAGTTTCCACGACCAAATGATGAAAATAGGTGATGATTTATTCATTGGTTTGCAAGGTACAACATCAACATCAGCAGGAATACAAGTCTACAATACAACTACCAACAACTACACCAGTGGAAAATTGATTGCTGGTTTGCCTTCTGATAATATCAATGGTTTTGTTTCGAGCTCTTCTTCAAGCGGTCAAGAAATGATTTACATCGCAACAGACAACGGAATCGGTAGATGGAACAGTAGCGGATTCAAATGGGAAACGTCAATTACTGCTCTTGACGGATTGCCCATCTCCTATACAGAAGACATTGTTGAAGATGGAAATGGAATAATCTGGATTGCCACACCCAGAGGTTTGTCAAGTTACAACCCAACCACAATGGCAATTTCAACATTGAACCCTGCAAGTGGTTTGATGGGAACATCTACTTGGGGACTGACCACCTCCACCATAAACATTCAAGGGCAAGGCTCGCAAGAATACGTATTTGTTTCCCATGACGGTAGAGGAACGGACAGACCTGGTGTCTCACAGATAAATCCAAGCACAAATTCGGTTTCAGCACAACACCAATTTGACCAGTTACCATCAAACTCTGTTACTGCTGTGACTTCTGACCTCTGGGGAGTTCACATTGCTACGGACACAGGCCCTCTAACTCAGTGGGTTAGGGGAACAAACCTGTTTTACTCAAGTGCAAATGCTGCCTTAATGCAAGATTGGCCAATTTATTCAATGAGATCAGACGGCAATTATCTGATAGCATTCGGCACAGATGGGGCTACTGTTTTGTCTGTTGGAAATGGTTTCAACCCTTCATCGATATATTCAACCTACACAGAACTTGATACAAACGGCGGAAGTGTAACATCCAATTCACTGGTTGTAATCGCAACTTCAGACGGGCTCAAAATATATGATTTGAATAGCGGAAGCGAGTACGAAACCACTACTTTGAGAAGAGCTGACCCTCTTTCGCTCGGATTCCAAATGCAATTCCAAGATGTTTCAAATTACACGCACCCTGGCATGCAATTTAATCTCGTTGAACAAGGTTCTACAATCAATGTTTCCGAACAAGGATTTTCAGATTTGCATGGCGTAATGATGCAAACTGCTCCACTAACAATTTCATCACCGGTTGGTGGGTCTGCGACATGGGCAAAATTAATTGAAATGAAGTGGAATGCTACGCTAAATATTTCTTCAGACCCTAATTTACAATCCAACTTACAATATATCATTGATAACGGAATTTTACTTAACGGTACAAGACACGTAAATTTGAGACTTCAATCTACTGTTAACAGTAGCATGTGGGTGAAATTGTCTTATGATTGGTACAGAACTGAAACGCCGATTCAAGGCATATCCCTATGGGATAGGCCAGATGATGGTGGTTCTACTTTAATCGCAAATTGGACTTTAGTGCACGATGAAGATTTCTCACGATACCTTGTCTTCCTCAACGAAGGACCATGGGATTCCCAACCAACGATAGCTGACCTCCAGCCAAGAACTCCAGATGCTTCGGTAAGTATCCACTCTCGGCTACAGACTGAAATATCAACTTTGAACAATATTGCTTTACAAGATGGAGTGGAGTATTATGCAGTTGTTGTTGTGGAATATAATGATGGAAGATTTGGAACTCCATCAGCACCGTTTGGTCCCGCAACTCCAACAGATGAAGTCCCCGCCCCTCCAGAGTGGGCTAACGCTTACACCGGTGAAGAATACGTTGCAGAGGATGGAGAGGTATTCCTTGAATGGTCTCAATGTACCGCTATCGACCTCTCTAGCACTCGAGTGTATGCTTCAAAGACAGATATTAACGATGTAATTGGCTTACAAGTTCACTCTGAACTTTCACCTCAAGTTGGCAATGCTTCTACAATTATGCTAGAATCTGATTCAGTATTTTGGTTAGGATTGACATGTTACGACAACAGTGGTCAAGAAGATCTCGCAAATGCCACTATTATCGGACCGATTGTACCAAATGGGGGTATTGACGATGGCGTCCCTCCTCCAAAATTATCAGGGGTTTGGGCAGAAGATGTTCCAAATGATGACGGCGGTAGAGTCCAAATAGGTTGGACAGAATCATCTGAGAGCGATTGTGCTTTCGTGCGTGTTTACATGAGACCGATTTTAGATAATGAGGTAACTCCCCCGACAAATGTTGATGATTTCTCGGATGCTGGAATCGTGCCTGATTGTGTAACAAATATGACAATTATCGACTCACTAAACGATTTCCCGCTCGTCGATGGGCAAGATTACTGGATTGGAGCAGTAGCCTTCGATAACTGGTTAAACGGCGATACCGGGGATGTAACTATCCTTCAGGTCACTCCATACGTCAACAACATAAATGGCGCATCAATACCAGAGAGAATAACTGAATTGAACGCATGGGACCACCCTGAAGATGACGGTACCGCAATTGACGTCTCTTGGGCTCCATCGGAGGTTGATGATTTCGATTATTATGTGATATGGGTATCTGAACATGACCTCACTGACATCAGCGATTTCTGGCAAATTTCTGGAACCGAGCCAGGTATTTGTGGTTGCATTGTAATGGACAAACAGTGGATTGACACCTCGAAGAGTCCAATACAACTGACCATCAACACAGCATTGTATGGAGGCGATAGTCTACAAGAAAGTCTTCCGAGTCAAATCATTCCAAATGTTGAACTCAACGTAGCGGTTACCGTACATGACATCAAGGGCAATGTCTACCTTAATGATTTGAACACTGCAGTTGTTACTCCAGTTAACAATCAAATAGATAGCCAGGCGCCTGAAAGGTTAGAAGATATTTCTCTATATGACCGACCAAATGATGATGGTACTGCAGTGATGTTAGAATTCGCATTATCGAAAGATAGTGATGTTGCATATTACGAAATTTATGCGGCTGCCTATTCCTATACGTCAGTCGGACAGGGGGGAGCTGATGGTCCTACTTTGCCAATAATGACTGTTGATAGAGACCCAGAATTACCCCTCACCATAGAGATTCTTGCATTCGATACGCTGGTTGTACCAAACCTACCAGTTACCGTTGCTATTGTTCCAGTTGACTGGGCAGGTAACGCAATCAGAACGGACCTCGTTACGGCTACAGCAATTTCCATAGATGATGGAATTGCTGGCGATGGAGCATACCTTCCTGACATAACGGGAATTGAACTAACTTGGGATAATGGAGACATTATCGTTTCATGGGAACACACTGATGATTCATCCGTCAGAGGATATCAGATTTACATCTCAAGTAACGAATTTACATCGACTAATGATGCTGATTTTGTTGGAGAGCAAATGGTCTCAAATTCCTTTACCATCTCCAGTTTAGATTATGTTGATCTAACAAATGAATCTGCATGGTGGGTCGCAGTTTCCGCTATGGATGAAGTATTCAACAAAGAAGATGTAGAATCGGTAATGATTGCTGCAGAAAGTGATTCTAGCGTCGGACCTGACTCAGAAGAAAAACCGACCAACGAATTAGGTGAAATTTTCACGACAAATAACCTTCTGATGGCTATGGCGGCATTAATCATTCTCGTACTGTTAGTTCTCGTCGTGAGAGGTGGCGGTAGCAGCAAAAAATCGAGAAGGAACAAAGATTACGAATTACAAGAAGCAACCTGGGGCATACAAGCAAGACAAGGATGGGACGACGTAGGAACATTTGGAGGATTGGACACAACCCCCGTCGCACCACCACCTCCTGCTATCAAACCAGTTGTACAAAATGACATATATGCCGCCGCGGAAAGGATCCAACAACCTTCACAAAATCAAACACAATTCGGTTTTGAGCGGCCACAACAACAGCAGTCTCGGCAGAATGAGATAGACACTTCTTTCTTGGATGACCTGCTGTGATGTACCAATGAGTGGTCCGAAAAGCGCTGTCTTTACCACGGTGAGAGCCAGAAACGGGACCTTGTTTCATTATCCATTACATCTTGAAAGGCTTGAAAGGCATGCAGGAATTCTAGGCCTAAAAATGCCAGAAATTGAAATTCCTAATGATCTTGAAGGTTTGGTTAGAATTCAAATCGACGAAAATGGATTCAGTTATCAAGTAAAACCGTTCTACCAGAAGGCACACATGGAAGCTGAAGGAATTTCGTTTCCTGCACCCAGATGGACAAGAAAAATTAACGGAACAAAGCACGGAGATTGGGAACCTTATCGAGAGATTACTACTCAAGTTTTCCAAAAAGGGGCAGATGTTGGCATCTTAATTCATGATTATTGCATAATCGACGGCGACAGAGTCACTCCTATTGTCTTGGATAATGATGGCGTTGTTTGGATTAGTGAACCATCGCTTGGCGGGGTAGATTCTGTTACTTTTACCGTCTGTAAACCATTCATCGAGAATGCCGGTTTTGTAATATCCAAAGGTAGATTGAATGAAAAGTTAGTTGCGAACTGTAAGGAGATAGTCTTACTTGGTTCTGGAATGGGTGCGGCGCGACTTGTAACACTGGATGATGTAGAAATCGGTGACGGAACCAATAACCTCCAAACTATCTGCATAGAGGCTTTAGGTGAGGGTTGGCTATGATTGACAGATTAATTTCTACAAAAGGGGATAGGATTCTATTTCTTTCTGGTGGCCCAAAAACTCATCTTGCAACAAAGAATTTGTTTGCATCAGAACTTAACTATCGCGTGATAATTAGACAACCCGAGATCTCCCCGCAAAGAACACACTCTCCTCTAAATGGTGAAACTATCTTAGACAGTAATAAACCAGATTTTAATGTTGAATTGCAAAATAAAATCGGTGATAGGTGGGAAACTATCGAATCATTTACTGAATCAAAATTAAATCAATTATTTCGCAAACTAATACCCCATACCCCATTTGGTAGTAAATGGGCAGGCGCATTAGCTTATGATCTGGTTCAATGGACACAACCAATTAAACTTCAATATCCCCCTCAAAAAGACTCGGTTTTGGGAATTTTATGGTTGGTAGATGAATGGATTGAAGGTGATTGCGTCATACCAGAAATAGATAATTCTCAAAGAGTTGAAGACGAAACAACCTCACATTCTGACGATGAGCATGCAAAGATAGTGTCCCAAATTCGAAGTTCAATTAATGCCGGAGAATTATACCAGTTAAACTTCGGGAGAACTTGGAAAGGTAGCTTACAGGAAGACCCAGCAACCATTTTTCATAGACTTGCGATTAGTAATCCTGCACCGTTCAGTGGTTATATCGAAGCCTCAGATTTGGGAATCGCGTTGGCTTCATCCTCACCTGAAATACTGCTTCAAACAGAAGGTAAGCATGTTATGACGGCACCGATTAAAGGTACAAGGCCAAGAGGGGCAGATGTAGACCAAGAGGCACTTCTCCGGCAAGAATTAGTGTATGACAAAAAAGAGAGAGCGGAACACAGAATGCTCGTTGACTTAGAAAGAAATGACCTTTCAATAGTTTGCGAACCAGGTACTGTAAAACAAACAAGATTTGATGTCGAGGCATACTCGAATGTTCAACACTTAGTTTCACAAATTTCTGGAACTCTGAAACATGATTGTGACGGGATGGATGCATTGCAAGCACTTTTCCCCGGTGGAAGTATAACAGGATGTCCAAAAACTGTAGTTTGCGCTGCAATAGACGAACTGGAAGCTAAACCGCGTTCGTTTTGGACTGGTTCTATGGGGTGGATCGATGTTCACTCTGGCGATTCTACCTGGAATATTATGATTAGAACCCTTGAGGCAAGAAAACAAGATAATGTCTGGCAAGGTAATGTTATGGCTGGTGGTGGCATCACCATAGATAGCAATCCAAACTCCGAGGTTGCTGAAGCCACTTGGAAAGCGTCAGCCCTCAGGCGAGCTTGTAGCTGGTTGAAGGCCGATAGCGTATCCGTGCCACAAGGAGACCTGGGAATTTATCCTCTGTATCTTGAACAGAAGTTGCCCGAGGTTTTGAACAAATTTGACCTCGAAGTTGCTTTTATTGACAACCTTGATTCATTTAGTTACAATATCATTCACTATCTAGAAATTTTAGGATGTAAAGTGGAAGTGATCGATGGTAGAGGGCCAATAAGAGATTTCAATCATGACGCTGTAATCATAGGACCGGGGCCAGGGAGACCAGAAATTTCACCAATCAGTTTGCACGCTGCAAATCTTGAAATCCCTACTTTAGGAATTTGTCTCGGCCATCAAGCAATCGGTATAACGAGAGGAATGGACCTTATTGAAAGCCCATTTGGACCAGTTCACGGAGTCCCATCTGAGATTCATTCGAGCGGTTTGGGTTTGATTGATGAAGGTAAACACCTCATGACGAGATATAATTCTCTTGTTCTTTCTGGAAATGGAGATTTAGACATAACATCAACTGATGAAACCGGCACTCTTCCTATGGAGATAAAGGATGGCAATACATTCGGTATACAATTTCATCCTGAGTCAATCGGGTCTGAAAACGGGATTGAAATCCTAAGGCGATTTTTGCATATAGTAGCGCATTCTTGAAGTGGGGTCTCTTTATCGCTTGATACATGCCGACCTGTCGCCATTGCTATAGTACATATCCGCGTGAACAATTTATACACGGTAACGGTCCAAAATCGCAAGTATGCGTCAGATGTGGTCTTGAAAAGGGGCTCGTCACTAAACACGAAATTGCATCTTACTATGACGACTCGGTCGCAAATGCAAGATTTTCCGCTCTTGCTAGAAGATGGTCTCCATTAATGTGGTTAAGCATTCTTTGGATTGTGTGGATTATGTATCTTGGCGACGTAGACCCATGGGGTTTGTACTCACTAATTCTTCTTGGCGCATTCACATTAATCGTACCTGTTTACATGATATTTTATTCATCAAGGCATTTGGCTATAATGTCAAGACTTACCCCTGATTACGAAAGACCGAAAGGTCACTGATTATGATAGGCTGGTGAATTTGTGTCCAATGATTCATCAGATGATGGCATTTTGGATGCGATTGTTTTCGATGAGACAAATAGCCAAAAACAGATTCTCGCAATCATTTTAGCGACCTTAATGGTCTCCGCAGTTGTCCTATACTTTGCAACAGACTCAGATAACTCATCTTTGCTCTTTTTTGGTGAGGAGGAAGAAAATAGAAGCGATATTTTCGTAACCGGCCCTGATGGTTATCCAGTAGACATCGAACCTATCGACATGAGTTTCATCGCAAGTGACGTTGGTGAGGACGCACCTGAACCCAGTGTTGGAATCACTTCGACAGGGTGCGTATTTTTCATCGCACTTGAGAAAGTAATGCGGTCCTGTGATAGTGGAATTTCTTGGGAAGAGGTCCAGGGTCCAGCATGCTCACCAACTACGAGTGACCCTTATGGATGGGTAGACCCGATAACTGACAGAGTTTTCGGAGTCCAAATGATAGGTCTTGAAACTTCTTGGATTTGTTGGAGTGATGATGATGGTGAAACCTGGCAAGGAAACCCACACGATTCTGGCACTACTCCAATCAATGACCACATCAAGTTAGCTACCGGACCTTGGACTGATGCCGGCTTGTATGGCAGTATTGGTCAAATCACTGGCAGTACAATATACGAAACTGCTGTCTATTATTGCTACAATAAATTAGCAGGAATATTCTGTTTCACAAGTTTTGATGGTGGAGCAACCTTCGAAGCCGGAGGACAAATTATTGGTTTGGCAACAACGAACGGAGGATTGCATGGAGCAATAACAACTGCACCAGATGGAACTGTATACGTCACTCCTCGTGTTGAAACACCAACTGTAATCGTTTCCAAAGATAACGGATTTTCTTGGTTTGAGAGAACTATGGGGGAAGATGTTAGTACACCATATCCAAGAAAAAACTCCGAGGTATCTACCGACACTCAATCTAATGCATATCACGTTTGGACCGGCGCTGATGAAGGAATTTACCTTGCCAGAAGTGTCGATTCAGGAGAAACATGGGAGCAAGAAAGTCTCAGAATTAGCCCAATTGAGGTTATCTCTACTGCATTCCCTCAAACGGATGCTGGCGACCCTGGCAGATTTGCAGTTACCTACCTTGGAAGCGAAAACGCATCACTTCTTGAAACACCAGACCTGGATGGAAACCCTTGGGACGGAAACGGGCATTATGCCCCTAACGAAGTCCATTACTACCTTTATGTCACATTCAGCTTCAATGCGTTAGATGAAAACCCAGTTTTCCACACCAGAAGAATCTCAAGTGACCCTATCCAAATTGGAGCTATATGCCTTAATAGCGGAGATTGTAGAAGTGATCAAGGTGGATCAAATAGGAACCTCCTTGATTTCAACGACCTCCATATCGATAGAGAAGGGCGTGTTTACATCGCAATTGCAGATGGTTGTACTGGAGAATGTGCAACAATGGAATCACCTACACCTGCTGATTCCAGAGACCGAAGAGGATTCCTATACATGCTCGACTATGGGCCAAGCCTTCTAGTCGATTATGGAGTGTTGGTATCTCCAAACCCGAGTGTGGAATCACCTAACGATAACGATTCTTTCGTATATTACAACTCTAATTTAATCGCGTCCAGAGAAGATTTTGAAGCGTAATTAATTCTTTGAATGTATTTTAATGACGTCGTTGTCCTTGCACTCATAATCTGCGCCTACAACTCTTCTCGTCCTTGAATCTACAGCCTTGATGAATCCATCACCGAGGTCTGAATGAACTTTGTATGCTAGTGATTTCGCAGCTAACAAATTTGGCACTACGAATGCGTCTGGCAATATTCTACCATCTCCATCTTTCCACGCATTTTCATCAGCCACTGGATAAACAACCACGTGGTCAAGGGCTTCGAATAAAACATCAGAAATCAATTTTGATACTCCTGTATTTCCTAAATTTACTAACTTTTGCTTCATGGTTGAGAGGGCAGAAAGTTGAGCATCAGAGAGATTTGATTCATCGATAATATTGAAATCACTATCACCTGAATTATACTCAATCAGTCCACTTGAATCCGCTCTTCGAAGAGCCAATTCCATATCTGCCATTGTAGGCTGAACGATGCCTTCTATGGATAGAACATTCCAGGTTTCTTGTTCTACTGAATCTGCTTTGTTTGCAGCTATATGGATTGGAAATAATTGTCTCCTTATCTCTATTGCCAATAACCTAATTTTAGATTCTTCCCAAATCCACGGGGTATCAATATCGCCATTTTTTGTTCTCATAGAGTCCAATACTTGCAAAACTTGTGGCAGGGTGGCACCTAAGCCAGTGAACCTTTCATGCAGGAATTTGCTAAATCCCTTTTCCCCCTCGGCTTGCACTTTTTTCGATGCTCGTGACCATCCATCGTTTAGTAAACCAAATATCCATGAATCTAATTCAGAGGTCAGAAAATCTGTTTCTGACAATATAGATGATTCGATATCATCAACTTGGGATATCGGGTTTCCCTCTATGTCAGTCGTTCCAGCCGCGTCGACTACCTGAATCAGAGCATCACAATTTGCTAAATCCGATAGGAATGCATTCCCTCGGCCCCTTCCCTCAGACGCACCAGGTACTAAACCTGCAACATCTACTAAGAAAGTGGGGACAAATCTGTTGTGAGCGATGCATGTTCCAGTTCTTGGCTCGCATATGCTTCCTTTCCTTGGATCACTTTCATCTGCAGGTGACATTCTACCCTCAGACTCTAATCTCGTTCTCAATTCTTTGCATGGACATTGTTGTGGGGCTTGAATAAACGCTACCCCCACGTTGGGTTCTATAGTACAAAACGGATAATTTGCGATGTCAACTTTTGCCAGAGTTGCTGCGCTAAAAAATGTCGATTTCCCAACGTTTGGCTTACCTACTAAGCCAATTCGCATCGGTTTCACGCCTTGTTTATTCTCTCAATTAAATCAGCCTTGGTGCCCGATGTTTCTAGACCCATTGAGTCTGCAAGTTCTACCAATTCTGCCTTCTTCATTCCCTTCAGATTTGGTTTTTTGACCGTATCGCCTTCTCCAAGTAATGTCTTAGATTGCGCAACCCACTGGTCGCGCTTTACACGGCCCGGGAAGAACTCGATTGCTAGGTTAACTGTGTCTTCGAGTTCGCTAGTCATCTTTGAAATCTGCTCGTAGGTGTAGATTCCTAAAGCGTTCAACTTCTCTTCAATAAACGGACCTACTCCCTTGATTGCTTGAAGGTCATTCTTATCAGAAGCCTTTGCAGTGCCCAGAACGTCAAAGTCTATCTTCGAAGCATTTGCTTTTACTCGCTCTAATTCCTCTCTCTTCTTAATTTCTGACTCAGAAGGAGATGCCTCTTCTTCGACTTCTTCTGGAGTTTCGACTTCTTCCTCTGATTCCTCTTCGACTTCTTCTGGGGTTTCATCTTCTTCCTCTGATTCCTCTACATAGGGGATGAATTCGATTCCGAGAGTGTTTCGAATATTCATTAGAGTGATATCAAGTTCAGGTAGGTTGATCCTACCATCTGAATTAATGTCCATCACATTTACTAATTTCTCGATGTCCCAAGGAGGGAGGTCTGCAATGTCTGCTACTCTTAGTGCGTTTGCGAATTCGAAGAGGTCTAACTCTCCGGATGAATCAACATCTGCCCAAGCAAAGAATTGAGCTGTGGTAGTTCCTCTTCCGCAAAGCCACTTGGTTAGTTCTACCAAATCTGTATCGAAATCTACTGGGAATTCATCAACCTCGTCATTGTGAAGAGACGCTGAGACCTCTATTACAGTCGAGCCACCCTCGCCTTCTTCGTCGCTCTCACCGATTACCAATGTTGTGTCAACACCCACACCTCTTCCAAGCAGAGAGCGAATCGTTGTGGTTCCATCAACTAAATTGTATGTTGAGATATCGCTGATTGACGAAACCGGAGTCTCGGAATTTTCTCCAAACAAAAGCGTCTTGACAACGCAGTTGCCTGCCATAATGAATCCAAGTACAACTCCATAGAAAGCGAATGCTCCTACCAAAGCAAATCCTGCGATGCTTGCAGATGGGTCTTCAACCTCTGCCTCAATCAGAGCGTTTTCTGACCAACCATACATCAAGAAGAGAATGGTTGAGATTAGCCCGCCTGCTATAACAAACCATGAAGCCATGCTTGCGGAGCCAGTGAGCTTTTTCCTGCCCGACAATGGGTAAGAATGGAACAGGGCACCAAGACAGAATAATCCTCCAGTAACATACATGAAAGACGAATTTATTGCGTCCGCAACATTTGCCATTGACCCGTCTCCAATCATTACATTCAATCCTGTGAAGTAACCTATAACTGCAAACAATGGAAGCATGATTGCCCCCGCTGCAACCGCAGTAGCACCCGGACTGTCGACAACCGCACTAGCGTTTCCTCTAATTGTAGCAATCATGTTCGAAGATGCTGCAAATACAGGGAATAGTCCGAGGGTAACCAAGATGGCTCCGATGGACTGAGTTAAGTTGTCTGCGTGGTTTGATTCTGAAAGGAAGAACGGAGGTATTGTAACAAATAGCAAAAACATCGATGCTTTTGTCAAACTTCCAGACCATATCGGTTGGCCTGTTACGTGCGAAAGGATATGATATCCAACTCCAAACATTAGTGCCAATGGCGCCCATGTAGACAGCATGATATCTGCCACCCAAACAGTTGAAGTCCAGTCTAAAGACTGGCCTAATGCTGTGCTAATCTTGCCAAATATTACAGTCAGCAAGGCGAGCAGAAGGAACCAAGATGGTACTGAGATTGGAGAAGTTCCCCTGTCTCCCAATGTTATCATAGAGTTGACCATCAGACTCAGTGCCAACAGTGCAGAAACTATGCCGTACAACGCCATCTGTGTAGTTTCAAAGGTGATAAAATCAAAGTTGTCAAGGACAGTTAGAACAAGTCCAATGAAGACTTGGCCTGTCCAAGCGAGAGCAATAAACGACGCATTTGCTTCGCTTGCTAGTTTTGCGTTGCAGGTTCTTGCGTGTGCGACCAATGCACCTCCGATTAGGATTGCGAAAATTGCAGTGCTCATGGCTACAGAGTTGAAGTAAGCAAGTGCACTTCCATCATCATATCCCCAACCGATATTGGATAGGGAATCTAAAGCTGTTGGATCGTAGGTGTGCCAAGCCGATAAGAAGCCTCCAATACCTGCCAATACTAACCAGAATACACCGGTTTGCATCCAAGTTTTTGCTCCGTTACCTTCCTTCTCTTGGAAAAGATCAGTAGCTGGCCCTGCTGCTTTTGTAAGCAAAAACAATCCAAATTGTCGGAGTGGTTGGGTCATTCCGCCCACTCCCTTTTGGACGACGTTTGAAAAAAGCAAATAGGTTACGAGAATTATTGCACCTGTTGTAACTGCTCCTGACATAATTCCACCTCAGTCCGAAAGAACTCCTCCGATTAAGTTAGAAATGATCATTCCTGTTCCAACAAGTATTCCGATTAGGTAATACCATATTCCAGAACCGCCGAGGTTTTCCATCAATGGAACAATTTCTCCTATAACTGGCATTTCATTCCAACCGAAAATATTGCTGTACATAGCGAGTAATCCCGCCAATCCAACAAACATAATCACGATAATCATTCTTGACGAAGATGGTTCAGCAACACCTTCAGAAACATCTGGCAAAATTGTAGAATTGGCCATTTTCTCACCTTGACCCCCTTAGGGGTCAAATGTCCCACTTGTGATAGAGTCATAAAGATTGACCAGCAAATTGTTATGGTGAGCGAAGATGATTCATCACGTTCCCTCTTCGATTCATTCCTACACCGAGAGGTATCGGTGATTCTTCATCGAGAGAAATCTCTGTCTTCCACACCTTCTTACATTCACAATCAAGTCCGGTAAATTCCTCGATTACTCCGCTTACTGAGTATCTCTCTATAGCCGCTACAACCTCTTCATCACATCTGCCACAATTGTGAGAGCCTCGTATTTTACCACCTGCAGTGGGATGAATGATTAGTCTAGAAACTTGATCTTTTGAACCGTTACCAGAATTTGTAGGATGGATGTGAGGGTGCGCGCGGTGAATTAATTCAACAAGAGACCAAAGCCAAGGTGGGCGATATTCATTGTTTCTGAATAATCTATCGATGACGGTACCTTTCTGTATATTCATTGGATTGACGCTTATCTCATCGCTTTTCTCAGCGACATCTAAAATCCACTTTACACCGTGATTTAATGCATCGCCCTCACTCATAAAAGGAGGTTTGAACATCAAGTATGTCTTTACCCTTAAACCAAATTTGTTCAGATTTTCTACAGCCCTATCCCAACTCTTTACGCTGAATCCTTTGTTGACATGAAACTTCAAAACCTCGTCGTCATAAGCTTCTAATCCAATCGCAACAGAAAATTTTGGGTTGATTGATGTCGCCCATTCGAGTTTCTCAATAGTGAGTTGTTCCGTTCTACTCTCAACAACTAATTCTTTCCCAAGTTGATGGCAATCTCTGAGAACTCGCTCTTGAAAATCCACTGGTATTTCCCTATCTTCAAGGAGGCTACCCGATGTGTAAACCTTCACCATGCCCATATTTTCAAAATCATCAAACTTTGATAAGGCGTTTTCCCATTGGGAATGCAAATCGTCACTTGTTACATCATCTCTTGTGTCGTTAAAATAACCACAAAATGTGCAACCACTAGACCACCACCAGTGACAGCCTTTTGTTCGTAAAATGACTGTTAATGCTGTCGTTGGAGTGCCATCTGCGAGCGTTTCTGGAGTGTAGTAAACTGTCGCAGGGTACTTTGCATCCCAGGAGTTTTTCCTTTCTTGAGCCCATGGCGCATTGGCAGGAGCCTTGATCAAATCGTGTATTTTGAGTGGCTTTTCATCTCCAGAACCGACCATGGTGAGTTTTCGATTTGACATGAATAACACTCCTTAATTTCAATACAAATTCTACATCAGAGAATCTTCAAAGAAACCAACTATTCTTGATTCATATTCAAGCGTGTCAGTCAACATTAGTGTAACATGCTCATCACTTGCCATACCTTCACCAACATCGTACCTAATTACTGAATCCTTGAACCAGCACTCAATATTTTCATCAATTCCATTCTCAAGTGCTTCGTCACACATTTTTTGTCCGTGGTGTTGGCGAACTCTTTTGTCTTGAATGCCGTGTGTCACGTAAATGTGCCTATCGCCAACTTCAGTTCCTGCGTCTAATGGATAATATTCAATCAAATTTTGATTGGCAATTATCTTTCCAGCAAAAATTCCAGCCCCGCCTAAGAATGTTGGGTACCCCTGGAATTCTAGTTCTTCTACAACTATATCTCCCATATTTGAATATCCAGAATCGAGCCAAATTGATTGGATTCTGTCATCTAAGGAAAAAGCGATTGCTACCGTCCCTGCACCCATCGAATTGCCGAATAATCCTATCTTTTCAGGTTCAGCGCCCTGTTCGTCAATAAGCCAATCAAAGACTGAGATGACGTCAACCCATTCATCTTGACCTCCTGATACTCGATTGTCATCAATCGATGATTCGCCATGGTCCCTTAAATCGAACGCAATCACGTTGAATCCGGCATTAGCCATCATTCCAGCAGGCAATAAAATGGCGCCATCTGATTTACATCCTCTGATTCCATGGACGAAAATAATCCAAGGCATCGATTGATTTTGATTTAGATACCAGGCTGAAAGATGGATATCTTCACCCTCGACTGGTATCGTTGCATTTTCATAACCGTCCCACCAATATTGTGAGAGTCCAGTCATAATTTCATCGGAAATATTCTCACTATTTTCAGACTCATTCAATGGAACCTCATTCCTCAGTGGAGCGAATTGAGTAGGCGTGTTTTGGTCAAAATTACCCCAGCAATCCGTATTGGTGAAAGCTACGCCGTTGTATACAACAGAGCCTGCGAAATAATAACCCACAGGCATAATTACTATTAGCATCAAGAAAAATGGGAATATTTCATTTTTCATTTTCATCTAAATCCCTCTGTACAAAATAGTCGAGCCTGCTTTGACAAACTCTCCTTTTGGATGTTGTTTATTATTTTCTTCTGCGCTAATTACGCAAGGAGTGAATTTATCGGCTGGAACTCTAACATCCACGCGACTACCTAGACGTATCATTCCAAACCTCTGTCCTCTTCTCATTTCATCGCCTTCCGAAGTCCATGGAATAATCGTTCGGGCTAACGCTCCTGAAATTTGGTTAACCTCAACTATAAGGCCATCTTCTCTTTTGAAGAGTGTGCGGACCCTCTCATTATATTCACTTTCTTTTCTAAAAGCCGGTAGGAAAGGGCCTCTTCTCTTACCCTTGCCAGTTCTGTGTTCCATTCTTGTAATCAATCCAGCAATTGGTGACCGATTTACATGTACATCAAGTGGAGACATGAATACTGCCGTGCGCCAAACATCGTTTTCCGATTCTTCTCCTTCGGGTACTGCTTCCCATCTCTGTTCGGTTTCGAATGTTAATGGATATTTACAAGACTGTTCGAACCAAGTTCCCGTATGCTCATCTTCAACCGATTCTGAAAGTTCATCTTTTGATGGCCTTCTACCGGTTGCTCTTTCTCGTTTGACAAACATCACGTGCCCGTCTGCAGGAGATACTACTACGCCCTCATCTCTTGGAATAGGCCTATCTGGGTCTCGCCAAAAATTCGCAAAAAAGGCAGATAGCATCAACATGAAAATTCCCAAGGCTGGTGCTATACCATACAATGGGTCAACAAACCATGAAACCAAAATGAATCCAGTACCCATCAACGCTGGTGTGATTACAGGAAGGAATCCTCCTTGGGCAAGTAATGCCAAGGTCTCACCTCATTGAGATTCCCAAGGGTCTTCTGTTGTTCTCCAGGTGACTTCAGGTTCTTTCTCTGGGGCTTCACTTTCAGCCTCTTCAGGTTCTGATTCTGATCCTTGTTCTGTTTCCGCAGGTTCCTCAGCAGGTTCTTCTCCACCGGATACGAAATCAGCGGCTGCGGCTCCTAACTCTGAGCCCTTGAGGTACTTGTTTCCGTCCATGTCATATGCCTTAGCGAATTCAATGAAGGCATCTCTGTCAGTAATATTGTTCTTTTCCATAACGCCCTGAAGAACTGGTTCTGACCAGCTCCAATCATCATCTGATGATGCGTCTGATTGAGTTGCGTCGCTCGATGTTTCAGATTCCTCTTTTTCTTTATCATCAACTTCTTGGGCTTCTTCAAGAGTCATTTCCGCGGCCCTCGCCTCTACCATTTCTTCCATTCTTTCAGCGATTGCTCTACCCATGTGTTGCGATTGTCTCTCTGCCTCAGCAGCAGCCTCAATCATCTCATATCTTTGCTGGATTGCCTTGTTAAGATCCTCAAATAGTGACATGTGTTCCATGTACCATGTATCTCTGGTATTCAATTCTACTACGGCCAATCTCAAATCGTTATCCAATTCTTCTGCAATTGAAAATACCTTACCAAGCCTATCTTTCTCTCTGGCATATTTCTCTTCCATTTTCTGTAATTCAGGCTCAAGGTGTTCAACTTGCTTGCCGGTTTTGCTCGCCTTCATTTCGAGGTCTCTGATTCTTGCATCTTTCTCGTTGAGTAAAGCTTCAAGGCTTTCTTTTTCGATTTCTCTTTCGACGATTTCCTTCTCTAAGACTTCTACTTCAGCCTTTGTGTCAAGCAGTTCTTTCTCTTGTTGCTCGTAAGCAGCATATAATTTCAACAAACGGTCGGTCTCTTCTTCAAGACGTTCCGTCAATTCTTTGATTTGTGATTCTGGAGTGATGGTTCCGGTTTCGGACATTATTCTCACCTTAGGCTACGCCTAATTATTATCCACATTGGCCTTACATATCAAGCCGACGCATGAAGATGGCTTTTTTGCCCGAATATTTTATGCATTCAAATTCCATCAGTAGCACTCACTAATTCTCTTGCTATACTGACCTCTCCCATGGAATGTCCTGCATCAGGAACAATTATCAGTTCACTGTTTTCCATGGACTTATGCAATTCCCAGGCACTTTTTGTTGGACATACAACATCATATCTTCCCTGCACAATCTTAGTTGGAATTGATTTAACTTTCTCGATATTGTTCAGAATATAGGCTTCCTCGACAAAAATGGCGTTGATAAAATAATGACATTCAATTCTTGCAAACGCTACAGCGAAATCCAAATCTTCAGCCTTATCGAGATATTCTGGGTCGGGAAGTAACCTACTAGTTGCCATTTCCCATCTAGT
>JAPOHM010000078.1 GCA_029979405.1 Methanobacteriota archaeon | reverse complement strand
AGATGGTGACGGAGTTGATGATGAAATCGACAACTGCCCAACTGACCAGTTTGGTTGGGAAAGTAATACAGTAACCGACCTTGATGGTGACGGTTGCAGAGATTCAGATAGAGACCCAGATGATGATGGTGACGGCGTTCTCGATTTGTCGGACGATTGCCCAATCGGTGAGCCAAATTGGAATTCTTCATTCGATTACGATGGAGATGGTTGCCATGATGATATTGAAGATTCGGATGATGATAGTGATGGCTACCTTGACAGCGCAGATTCATGCCCACGAGGCTACATTGGAGTTGCCGGGCCAGGGATGGATATTGACCAAGATGGCTGCATAGATTCAACAGAAGATGATGATGATGACAACGATGGCGTAGAGGATTCAATGGATGAATGTAGATACACCAGAGATGGCTTTGAAGTAGACGAAAAAGGATGTTCAGGCTTCCAGTTAGATGACGATGGAGACGGTGTCCACAATATGGATGATCTCTGCCCTTCAACTAAGCCAGGGGTCAAGATTTCTTCAACAGGATGTGCAATTCAAACAGTTGACAACGCTCAAACAACAACAGATTCAGACGAAGACTCGATTCTGATTTGGGTTCTGTTTTCGTTGGCAGGTGTAATTATCTTGATTGCTTTGTACATTAATTTCAAGCCAGATCCGGAAGTACCGGAGAAACCGAATACACCGGTGTCAGTAGAATCAAATGTAGACGATGGCGGGAGCGAGGGGCATAGCGGTGCCACTTCTACCGACATCGTCGACTCCAGCCTCGATGGTGATAGTACTGATTCCCAACTCGTTGCAGATGAAGGTTGAAGCATTTTGTAGAACCTCTGCTTCATTTAGCGAGCCTGATATCATCGCTTTTTCATCGTCTGACCACTTGAAGATTTGTGGTAGCATTCTCTTACCCCAAAAAGCCATAATTTCACCCTTATTCTCACCTTGGGCAAAAGGCATATTCGCTAATTCTTGAACGAAAGTTTTGACATTATTGCCTTGCTCAATAAAAGATATTGCATTACAGGCAAGGTCTCTTCTCCAGGGTCTAGCTATGTGAACAGTAGCTGCTTGAAAATCTCCATCTATGTGCTTTGACGCAATCTTTGCAACCTTTCTACCTTGTTCCAAAAATGACCGAAGGTATGATTCATCCTCAAGGCTTCGCATTTCTGATTGGGTTAATTTGTCTGGAGTTTCGAAAACCCTCCCGGCAACAAGGTCAGCATTTCCAAGAGTTTTCCACCAGTCTTCTGCGAGATGTGGAGTGGCGATAGAAATCATATGAGTCCAATTTTGGAGTATCTGCAATCCGATTTCTCTATTGTTTCCTCCTCTTCTCAAGTACCAGTTAATGTCCTTTACAAGTTCAAAGTGGCTGGTTTCAACAGCACCTCGTAGGTCATAGTTTTCCATTGAATTCTTCCACTGGATAATTCTTTGATTTAGTCTTGCAGTCATCCAATCGTCAATTCCACTTGGTTTTTCACCCCACGCAAGGATTGCTTCAGGCATGTTGAACAGCTGTAAGACTTGACGGAAATTTGCTTCAAGGGCTGAATCTGACCAATCCATGCCAGCGGTAGGATTAGCGGCGAATAGAATGAACAATCGAACTGTGTCAGCACCATATTTTTCAATCATTTCTTCGGGCGAAACCGTATTTCCAAGACTTTTACTCATCTTTGCACTTCTCTCGCTCAATTCAGTATCACAGTGAGGGCAATTTTGTCCGCTGTGTGATACATTCAATGTGATAGCGCAATTGTCGCACCAAGGTGCAGACTTGTTTACCATGCCTTGACATAACAACTCATTGAAAGGCTCATTCACATCATGTAAACCTACGTCTCGAAGAGCCTTTGTCCAAAATCTTGCGTAGATCAAGTGCATTTGGGCGTGCTCAATGCCTCCACAGTAGAAATCCACATTCATCCAGTGGTTTGCAATGTTTTTATCGAAGCAAACCTCAGTTTGCATTGCGTCAGTGTACCTAAGGAAATACCATGATGAATCTACGAATGTATCCATCGTGTCAGTCTCCCGTCTCGCTTCGTTTCCACAGCTTGGACAATCAACATTGCAGAAAGTGTCGCTCGATTCTAAGGGGTTTCCCTTTCCATCAAAGACTACATCTCTTGGAAGCTCAACTGGTAACTGATCTTCTGGAACTGGAACAGCTCCACAACCATCACAGTGGATAATTGGGATAGGTGTCCCCCAGTATCTTTGTCGGCTAATTAGCCATGGACGAATTTTCCAATTAATCGTACCTTTACCAGTTCCTTGTTTCTCAAGATGTTCGCACACCGCAAGTTTAGCCTCTGAACCGTAAAGGCCGTCAAAACCTTCAACACCGGAATTTACCATCCATCCTAAGTCGACTTCTGCGACTTCTAAATCAGATGAAGGGTCTGCATCCTCTTCCATAATCAGGACTCTCTTGATTGGTATGTTGTATTTCTTTGCGAAATCAAAATCCCTTTCGTCGTGACCGGGTACAGCCATTACAGCACCAGTTCCGTAGGATGCAATAACGAAATTTCCAACCCAAATTGGAAGCTTTTCCCCAGTGATGGGGTGGATTGCAAATGAACCAGTAGGCACCCCTTTCTTTCTACCCATATTCTTGATTCTATCAAATTCGCTCATCACGGTGATTTCATCATACAATTCTTTCCAATCAGATTCGAATTCTGTGCCTTTGACTAATAATTCAGCAAGTTCGTGTTCCGGGGCGAGAGTGACAAATGTAACTCCAAAAAGAGTATCTGGACGAGTTGTGAAGACGCTGATTTTTTCTTCTCGGCCATCTATTCCGAATTCAATTTCAGCTCCTTCTGAGCGACCCAACCAATCTTGCTGTAGAGCTTTCACATTCTCAGGGAAATTAATTTCTTCAAGGCCGTCCAATAATTCTTGAGCGTATTTTGTTATGTCGAGGAACCACTGACTCATTTCTTTTTGAATAACAGGGCCATTACATCGCCAACATCTTCCCGCCTTAACCTGTTCATTTGCAAGAACAGTATTGCATGAATTGCACCAATTTACTGGAGCAAATTCTTGATATGCTAATCCCTTTTCCACGAATTTAAGGAAAAACCATTGATTCCATCTGTAGTATTGTGGGTCGTGACTTTTGACCATCCTTCTCCAATCATATGAGAACCCCATCCTTTTGATTTGCTTTGTAATTGATTCCATATTTCTCTCAGTAATGTCATGTGGATGGCCACCTTCGGCAATAGCGGCATTCTCTGCTGGCATTCCAAATGAATCGAACCCCATTGGATATAATACGTCGAAACCCATCAATCGTTTGTACCTCGCAACAGCGTCTCCTATCGAATAATTTCTAACATGCCCCATGTGCATTTTTCCTGATGGATAGGGATACATCTCTAGACAGTAGAATGTAGGGTTTCCTTCTTTGAAATCAATCTCAAACAATTTCGAATCGTCCCAAGCTTTTTGCCAGGTTAATTCGTTAGTCTGAGGAGAATATTCACCCATTTACAAACCTCACACCTTTTCGGTATAGTTGGTCGAGATGTAAATTAAACTTGAAACCATCTGTAACTAATAGTCAGTTGATTCCAAAAGGAATAGCGCTTCCTTGGTTAACTTGTATCGATTCTTAACACCAGAGCGCCTCTTTTCAACAAGGCCGTAGTTCTCAAGTGTGCGAAGATGATGACTAATCAATTGTTGAGATTTGTCTAAGCGGTGTGCAAGGTCAACTTGTGTAGGGAATTTGTTCATTGTTCCATCATCATCTAGGAGTTTGAGAATCTTCCCTTGAAGGCTATTCGGATCTGGCGATAGAGGAGGCATCGGGAGTTCCCCTTCCTCGAGTCCAGGATGTAGATTAGAGGTAAAAGGATAGAATCTGACCAATCTTCCGTCGGGCTTTCTCCATATTCTATCTTCATCTTCTAGAATCTTTAGGTGGTGAGTAATTTGGCCATTAGACATCTCTAAGGCGGCCATTAGCGCTCTGAAATGACATCCGGGATTAGCAGTCAGGTAACCCATAAGCCGTCCACGCTGATACCTTCCATCACTCGTTTCGTTTGTTTTTCCAATTAACCCAAGTAGCCAAAGTCCTGCGGTAGTAGCTGGAATTCTCAAGCTTTCATTTGTTGATACAAATGCAACTAATAGAGATAGAACTCCAGTGCTAACGACTACTGCACTTACACCTACGACAATAGGGCTTACATCGGAGGAGACTTCCTCTTCAGGCTGTATATTTTGCTGTACTTCTTGTTCTTCTTCAACAACTTCTTGTGGCAATTCTTCAGACATTACTTGTTCGATGATGATTGAAGGCGAACTAAATTCTGAACATTGTGGAGAGGCCGGTGCATCAACTACTTTGTACTGGCCGACTAGATTTCTTTCAGGACTCCATCCAACTAGTCCAGGTGCTGAATTTAGTGTGAGTATACCCTCATCAGGAGTATTCAGGAACCAGCAAGTACCGGTACTCGTTTCGGTAGAACTCCATGTGCCAGCAACAAACCGAGATAGAACTTCTTCTGTGACCAAATCTGTGCCTTCTTCGGTTTCTTCGGTCTGACTTATCCACTCAAAACTCGAGACTACTGAGAACCTTGGTTGGCTTGTTGACTCCAATTTTATGAAGTAAGTACCGTCTTCATAATCATCCATATTCAACTTGATGTCTTCGATTTGAAGACTTGTGAATCGAGATGAGAATGTTTCGTTATCTTCACAGTTTAGCGGAGCACCAAATAATTCAGCACTCATGTTTAGCAATGTGAAGTCAAAGTCACATTGTGAAAACCAGGTAATTTCTACTCCCTCTGTTGCAACGAGAGTAGACTCAATAGTGATATCTTCAAGATCGCTAATCCTGCTTTCAAGTTGTAATGATTGAGTTTCACAATTTGCTCTCGATTCGTAATCGAAAGAAATCGTCTCTGTATCGTACTTGCCTAATTGAGGCATTTCTCCAATAACCAGTAGTTTACCAGGAGTTACCATACAGTTGTTTTTGTCTATAAAACTCCATCTTTGCTGAACCACTTTACGATTTTCGTTGGGCGGGATTACATTTTGAGTATCCATCTCCACACAATCATTAGGGTTCCTTGAATCTCTAACAACTTCACCTAGTTGGTCAACGACCCAAATTTCTCCTCTGCAACTCTTTGTAAAATTGACAATCAAGGTTTCATTACCGATATTTGACATCACGATTTCGGAATCAAAATTTTCCAATTCATAGAATAGGTCGTCCCCGGTGTAATCGAGTTCAACATCGAGATTTCCGAATTGTTCAAAATTCTCCATTAGGTCAACATTTTCAACAGCGCTGATTGTAATTGACTGCTTCAATACTCCATCTCCAAGAGAGATATTGTAGAAATTATCTCCTAATTCAGGTTCGACGATAAACTGCGTTATGGTCGAAATCTCATATGGCTTGTAGATGTTCTTACCACAATCACCGAATAAATTCTGATTTAAATTCAGTTTACATCCATTAGTATCCAAACTAATTTGTTCACCTAATGTATTGACTGCCCTCACTGTGATTACACTGGGAGAGTTTACTTTGTGATTGCCATCTCTTGCGGTAGCAATTATTTCTAATTCTAATCCCTCAGGATTTTCAATTGGTGTTTGAACCTGAACCGAACTTATAGAGGATAATCCTGCGTTTGGTATAAAATATTCAATTTGATATTCTCCTGATTGTACGAAATCACCATTTGTATTTTTCAAATCCCAAGAAAGTGTTTCTAAGGAAAGCGTTGATGAACTACCAATGTCCAACCCCCTGTTTTGGCCAAAACAGGAATCAGTACCGTCGAGTATTATTTCATTACCGTACCAAATACGTAATACGTTATCACATGAAGGGTCAATAGAAATTGATGTTGCATCTCCCGTATTGATGAGTTGTGCATCGATTTCTACGATATCCCCCGCACCGTACCATCCTCTTTCTGGGGAATTTACAACCTCGGAATTCAGAGTGACCTGATTTGCATTAGCCAAACTGGTTCCCGATACTAGAACGAATAAAGTGGCAAGTACAATTGCCAGCATTCGCTCTCTGCGCATGGTACACCATGTCCGTCATCCCTTAGAAGGGATGCGGTACATCCTATTGGTGAGCGAACATGGCAGATTGCATTTTGGAAACGGATAAAATGATTGTAATGCAGGCGCAGTTAGGCGATTGGGACAACCTAAATCATCTGTTGGTATGCAAAAAAACGCGAATTGCGTGCATCATTGACCCATTTTTTGAAAAATATTGGATAGATGTATGTGAAAATAACTCTTGGAGCTTAGAAAAAGTTTGGCTTACGCATTCACATTGGGACCATTCCAAGGGAATAAATGGACTTACAGATCGTGAAATTTGGGTTCACCAAAAGGAGGCGCTCAGGGGGTGGGATGGCCCTTCTAATAGAGAATGGACTAATGATAATCAAACCTTTACTGAAGCGATAATTGGCGAATTGAGATTTGAGGCTCATTGTACTCCTGGCCATACACCTGGTCACATGACCTTCATTGGGGAAGGAGTTGTAATTAGCGGAGACTGTATGTTTCTTGGTAGGTGCGGAAGGACCGATTTATTTGGCGGAGATGTAAATGAGCAAAGAAAATCTCTCACTTATTTACGTTCAATAATGCAAGGATTACCAGATGACTGGCTGGT
>JAPOHM010000010.1 GCA_029979405.1 Methanobacteriota archaeon | reverse complement strand
TGGAAAGAATCGATTTGAACTTAAACTCTACTTGATTATCAGGGATTCCATCTTGATTTTGATCACCGTTGTTATTGTCGCCAAGGTTTGTCACTCTTACTGTCATAACCGTATTTTCATATTCACAATCCAACGGGTCTTCGGATTCACATTCAGGGATTGTGACAACAAGGTATACTGTTGCAGAATCTCTTGCATCGATTTCTAACCCTGAATTAGAAATTACCTGATTGTCATCAGTTTTGAAATATTTACTCCATGCTGGTGAAGCTGTTTGAGAAATAACAGAAAATCGGAAACTGTCAAGCGTATTTCCATCATTATTGACTTGAATTGGGAATTCAACTTCTGTTTGAGATCTTCCTACTTGCTCATCTGTCGTTGATGATGCTGACATTCCATGGATTTCTTTCACCGTAATTGACAATTCTTGAGTATCGTAAGCACCTCCTCCAGATGTTGGGAATACCGAGAATGTAAGCACGGTACCACCTTCAGTTGCTAAAGCATCAGATGGTAAAGTAATCGAGACATCTATAGTCCCAGTCTTCTCATTGCTATGTTTAGAACCAGTAGTAATTGTTGAAGATTCAAATGAAACGGACCAACCAGTCGGCGGCGAAGATGATGATACCCTGAAAGTATCCTGGCCGTTTCCTTGGTTCGTTACAGACAAGGTTGTGACCTCAGTCTGACCTGGAATTGCATCATAGAGAGCTAAATTCCCGAGAGAGATTGAGGCACCTCTTGATTGCCCGACGGTAATTGATACAGATGAGCGACACTTCCACATGTTGCCATCTTTTCCTTCAATGAAGAACGTCCTCTGTGTATTAGCTTCGATAGAATCGGTTGGCGTAATATCAATTGTGAATTCTCTTTCACCATCAAGTGCTAAGTTTCCAGATGAACCGCCATCAACTGATACCGACCATCCAGAAGGAGTCCCATTGAATCCAACACTTACAGACCAAGCGGTATTTCCTTCGTTTGCAAATGTTACAACTAAAGTTCCTGTTTCATCAGGCTTGATACTGAGACTAGTTTTTGATAACTCAGATGAACATTTCTTCAATTCTGGGATTGTGAGGCTGATGTCTTCGGTATCCTCTGCGCTACCGTTAGGGTTCTGGTCACCGGTTACTACACCGGTTACTTCCCAACAATACTTCTTTGCATCCTTACCATCAGGAACGTCTAAAGTCACAGTAACCCATTCAGATGACCCGTTGTCGAGAGTAACTTGAGAGGGTTCAACATCTATCGAAAAACTTCCATCTTGGAAGCAACCAGAACCTGATCTGGTGTCGACTGTCAAATCCACAGTTTCTTGAACTCTACCTGTGTTTTCTACTTCAACATCCCAAGTGATTGTTGATTCACCATTCCAGTTTATGTTTCCTGGCCCGTCAAGGATTAAATTAACTCCAAATAGGGCAGAACCTGAACCGTCACCTGCTGTAGTGGTTGCAGTTGCTTCTTTATTCTCTGGTTGGGTAGGAGGAGTTACCTGTTCTGAAACTACTGCAGTTACAGTTGTTACACACGAGTCTTCAGCGGTCTGAGAAAGCGTAACGTTGAGGAAGGTTTCTTCACTTGCGCCTGAATCGATAGCTCCTGCAATTTGACCAACTGCCGATGAATATCCATTACAATCTGCCTCATTACTCGCAGATAGTTGGACTGTTACTGGGTCAGACCCCATATTTGTGACTGTAACTGTATATTCTGCGGTCTCCCCAGGGTTGACTGTTTGAGCGCTTGGAGAGATAGAAAGTGTCACATTTATTGCCCTACCTTCATCATCAGCACTAACCGGATTTACAACTGCGGGAATTAATGAAAATACCAAAATAGAAACTAGCAAAATACTGGACAATCTTTTGTCGCTTGTAAGGTCTTTCTGGCGGGGTTCCATGAACCCCGGTCGAGGTACTCCCATGAAAAGCCTATGTACGGTTGAATCACTACATCAAGCGTTTACGATAGCAGCTTTGTCTGCTCCACAATGCACACAATTCGCTACACTGCAAGCCGAATGATACCTTGCACCGCAGGAAGAGCAACCCATCATTGGCCCTTCTATGGCCAAACGACATGAAAAACATTGAATCGATGGTGTGACTGACTGATTTTGGATGGTTTGCGGGTGTTCTTTTTCATATGCAAAATTAGAACGTTTTGACCTTCCTTTAATTATTGCAATCGTAATTAGCAAAATCAAAAATATGCTTGCAGAGGAAATTATTATCAAATTAATATTTGATGATTCGTCACGAATTTCGTCACCTTCACTTTCTATAGTTAGTTGAGTTTCAGGATTCACAATATCATCTCCACTGAGTGAGATCGAAATCATTCCTTCTCCGGGTTTGCTTGTAGTTAGAGTAAGTCTTACAATGTTAGATTGACCTGGTTCGATATCAATAGAATCGATTCCATCGAATTTCAATACCCAACCACTTGGCGGAATAACATTGACTGCGCTTGTTATTCTGACATTACCCTGATTCGTAATGGTCACTTGTATTGTGTTATCCTCTCCAGTCTGCACTTTAGTTGGCGAAATTACCTTCCAATTGACCTCTTTTGTTTCTGCGACAAGCATGGTTACCGTTTGATTTACAGATACTAAATCATCTGAAATAATCAGATTAAATTCTGGCTCCGACAGTGGCGCGGCTGTTGCAGAAATTAACACCGTACATTTCACTGGCACAATACTGCCAGTCGAAATTGTACCTATTCCATCACACTCTCCGAATAAATCTTGACCTAGAGAGAGAACTACTGACGGACTCCAATCTGCTTCGCCTTTATTCTCGACTAACCAGGTGTAATTGATTGCGACTCCAGAAGGATGTTTTCCAGAACCAAACACATTATTCCATGTTTCTCCGTTTATTTCAACACTCGCAAATGTCAGTACTGGGTCAGGCAATTTAATGATTGAAACGTCTATTGAATTGCTCCATGAATATTGAGAATTATCCATTATCAGCTCGATTGTTCCAGATTTTGCTTCACTAGTTGCAGTGAGTGAAACCTGTATGTTCAAGGAATCAGTCCAAGACAAATTAATATCTTGAAGAATCGTATTTTGTTGCCAACCTAACGGTAGCTGTAGCCTTGGTTGGAGATATAGGTCAACATTTCCTCTATTCTCAAGAGTGTATTGGAAAGTGAAGGTACTGTCTGGTAATATCGTTCCCACTGAAGTCTCTAAGTCAATAGTCAAATTAGAAATGGGAATTACAATAATCGGAATATTATATTCGAATAAACGATTTTCTTCGGTTTGAGAAACTACTTTCAAGACTACGGTTAATTCAGTATTTGCCAAAGTCATTACTGCTGGAGGAGTAAACGTAACTCCAATACTCATGAAGTCGTCTTCTAACATCAACCCTGTTGACGCCGAGTTTGCACCTCCTTGAGAGGATAAATCATCGAATCCAGCATACCAACCAGGAGGTGGTGAGAAAAACAAATCATACCCTACATCATCGTTACCTTGATTGTATAATCTTATGTCGACGGAAGTGGGCTCATTGGGGTGTACAGGAATCTTTGTGTAGTCAAATTCTAATCTTGTCATTGACAATTTAGGAACATCAAGAATCAAAGTGAAGGGGCTTGAAACGCTGTTGTCCTCATCAATACCAAGTAGGTTGATATTGTAAAGGCCTGGTTCTGGTCCTTTTGGATGAACCAATGTCACATTTATTGAAGCACTTTGCTGCCCGTTTAGTTGGAAATCTACAACATCAAATCCAACGTACCACGGGACCGTGTTTCCGCTGGGTGCTCTAACATCTATGGATGTTATTGTGGCATTAGTTGAAAGAAGTGCAGTATTGGTTAATTCAATCGACCATGAGGAAGTTGTGGCGTTGATATCAGTCAGAGTAATTTCTGATTGGTCTGATTCTATTCTCACCCCTGGCGTGGTTACATTTACAACGATATCAAGTTGATTATTTGCTTCATTAATTTCATCTAACAAATCGTTAGCGTCCACGACAAAACTTAGTGCTCTCGAACCCGCTGTTAATGGTTCCCAGTCAAAGAAAAGAATTCTCGAACCCCCTGGCCCTAAGTCAAATGTTTGAGTATCGATAATTTGGCCTTCTTCTTGGAATTGAACTTCAACATTTTCTGCTTTCACATTTCCTAAGTTAGAAATCTCCATCTCTACCAACACAGTATCCCCCACCTGTGGTATAGCGATATCTGTAGCAAATGAACTCAAGAGTGGTGCAGGGTCCGGGCGTAAATCATTGACACCAATTCCTGATACTGCAATCGCATAAGGTTGGGCTTTACTCCCAGAATGTTGAGAATCTGTAACTTTTACAGTCCATGTTCCAGCTTCCGCAGAATCTATCAAAACGACCTCAACATTGTTCAAAGTGTCATATGTTCCACCCTGAATTGAACGGCCCTGTGAAAACTCATTTCCTTTGTATTCTACTCCGCTTGGAGTAGTAATTAATAGATTCAAATTATTCACCAATTGAGTATTAGAAAATCTTGAGCCTCGCTCATCTGACCAAGCAAGTACGGCCTTGAACGGTTGCCCTGGAGATGTGATATTGAAATTATAACTCTTTGAATTTCCAGATGAAGATAGTACGGACCTATCATCTACCCAAATCCCTCTTCCATTGTTTGGAGCTAGTGTTGACTTTAGGTCAATCCTACCCCAACCCTCATCCATGTTTGGAATATCTCTTGTCCCCACATCTCTGGCACCCAGTATCATTAGCGCTTTGACAAGTGCACCTTGGGGTTCTGGTCGTTGAGAAATTTCAGTTATGTATTCGCGAATCAAAGCTGCAGTTCCTGCCGCGTTTGGTGTCGCCATACTCGTTCCAGTATATTCCAGATACCAGGTGTTTGACCATGTAGCACCACCAATGTCTGTTGCTTCTTGAGCTCTGCAAGAGCGAACATATCCGCCTGGAGCAACGATGTCTGGCTTTATCCTACCATCATCTACAGGACCACGACTGGAACCATCCATAATCGAATTTGGAGCTCCTTGGTATCTATTTTGAGAATTTCCTACCGTGATAGTATTCTTTGCTGTTCCGGGGGAACCTACTGTTCCACTATCAGGACCATCATTTCCAGCTGCAAATAGAACTGACAATCCTTCCCTACCACTGTAATACTGATCGTAGTACCTTGTCCTATCATCCACGTCCTCAGAAGACGAGGTGTATTTTCCCCAATCGTTTGATGAGGAAGAACCCCACGAATTCGTATGAATTCTTGCACCTTGGTTGAATGCCGTATTCAACATGTTGTTGATGCTACTCCACTGGAAATTGCCGTTGTTGTCATTTTCCATTGCTTGGAAATATAGTTCAGCTTCGGGAGCTACTCCGGAATAAGTTCCTCTACTACCATCTCCTAAAACAGTACATGAGACATGTGTGCCGTGACCTGAATGTGCATCTGCTGTTGACCCATCTCCAATAAGGTCGACATTACCAATAACTCTTGAGCCAAAATCACCATGGTCTTCATCTAACCCAGAATCTGCAACAGCTACAATTTGTCCTGAACCATCCAAATCTGTAGTGTAATAAGACCGCATAGCATTGATATTCATGTGATTCCTTGCTTGGTCATTCCAGTTCGTTAATTTGGGTTGCTCACCAATCCAAGCCACCGACGGTTCTGCTGCAATGCTTGCAATCTCAGAGATCGTTGTCCCGTCGTATCTTCCCGTTTCGGCAAATTTTGCGCCTTCTAACATGTTGTTAGCAACGTTGTCTATCCCTTGGTGCAGACGCATGTTCCAATTGTCTGTAATATCTACGCAGGAAGAAGTTCCTCTCCCCTCCATGACTCGATTCTAACATCTGTTCCTACCTCTGAATTCATCACAAACTCATCTACGAGTAACGCTAGTGGCACCGGTTGAATTGATGAGACGCCAATTACATCCTTCACCGAAGATAATCCAATCTGAGTTCCTTGAATTAACAATCCAGAAGGTGCAATAAATTCCCTAACCTCTACTCCTCTGAGATCTGAAATCGAAGACCTTACTTCTGCGAGTCGATAATCATTGGAAACTAAAACAATTGCAAGGTCAGGTCTTGTAACCAACAATTCTTCAGGGATTTCAATATCAAATAAGATACCATTTGAGTCGTGAATTCCTAATCTCGAATGAGCTAATACGCTCCTATCTTCAAGAGCTAGAGAGTTATCGAGAGTACCCACAAAATTTCTTATTGTATCCTTTGGGAGGTCGAACTTTATCCACTGTATTTCTTCTTCATTATTCTCAACTTCTGAAAACGAGCTCATTGGTAGCAATGAGAGAAGTAGGATAAATAGAAGCAAAAACGGTTTACGCACACTTTAATGGCGGTGAGTATGGGATTTAGGTATTATCACTGTAGGAATCACAAAAACCATGTTGCGCCATCACAATCATCCACGAAAACCATATTCTGAACTTCAAACACTTTGTGTGTAAAGGTTTGAGAATTTTCTTGGCCTCTGAAATCAACCCATTCAATCAGTACGCTGATAGTGTACTCTTCCCAGACACTGTAACCAAGAATTACCATCTCCATCTTATCTCCCGAAATACTGGTAAGAGATTCTATTCTTTCGAATGTCAAATCGATAGGGTCTCCAATTACTTGATTATCAGAATCAATGAATTCTACCAATAGATGGACATCACTGATATCACGACTCCCGTCATTAATCAACTCGACCATAACAACGTGACCATTTCGTTGCAGATATCTTGTTTCAATTTCTACATCATCTCTTGGAATGACCCAATACCATGTGGATACTAAGGAGCCAATTAGCAGTAATAAGACGACTCCTGCTAAGGCAACCCTGAGAGGATGAACCTTATCCGAGAGGTCCTTTACGAATTGACCGACTTCTTGAGAAATCTCGTGAAGTTCAGTATCTTCAATATCATCACTCAACCAAATACCCCCGCTATACCCGTTGCAATTGCTGATGAAAACGGATCAACTATCATGACGTGAGTGGTTTCGATTTTACCTCCGGTCAAAGTTCCAATAAGAGATAAATCAGTCACTACGCCGTTTACTCCAACGCTGGAAGCGGTGGGTATGCCTCCTGTAAATTGAGCATCTAGTAATACTCCACGACCGTCTATATCAAAACCAGCAACGCTAACTTCTGCGTGGGCTGTTGCTACAATTCTACCTCCAGTTATTCCATCAACTACTATAATCGGATAACCGAAAACGAGGTGTTGATGCACTTCTGCGCCCTGAAGATTCTCACCCACCACTTCTGCTGAAATTAGGTTAACATTCTCTGCTGGAATCGAATCCCCACTTCTTAGGTATAATTTCTCGACGCCGTTTCCAGAAGCGGATATTCTGGCACCATAATCTTCCGTAACTTCCATTTTGAAGCTTGTAGGAAGGTTTTCTGCGAGCATTAAATTGCTTCTACGGGCGTTTTGCGCCTTACCTTTCGTTTCTATGAATAAATCCATCTCGTCGCTATTAGAATAATAATTCAATTCAAACATACCTTGGAATGCCGTTACCTCGTGAATGTCAAATTTGTTTGATGGCTGTGCTTTTAGATACATTTCTCCCGGTACATCTTTGATGAACATTGTAGAAGGCCACCACAATCCATCTACCTTTCTAAGTTGTTGCAACATCAGAGAGTCAGCAGCACTGGCTCCAATACGGTCCATAGGTGTGACATTCAAGTTTGCTTGAAGAATATCTCCTATCTTTGAATATATATTTGCACTCCCTGGAGCATCGAAGAGTATCATCTCAGTCCTGAGACCTCTAATTCTGTTGTTTTGTAGAATGTGCGCCGTATCAATTCTTTCACCTAAATCGTATGTGGCGTCAATAGTCGTCCTCGGAATTATCAAATCGGGTTCTGTTGTGATTTGCATCTCTATTTCGACATTCCTTCTTAGTTCTGTATCCAATCCGGTCATTATCAGGAGAGTATCTGTTCCAGAAAGACCGTTTACGATTATCTTGAATACTGGTCTTGTAGGCATCCAATCATTTAGTATCGCATTTACTTCAAAGGTAGGAATGTCATTTGCAACCGTCAGGTCGTAAGTCAAAAGGATCCTACCTGCTGGTAATTGAGGCATCCATATTTTTACATGCCAAGACCTTCTTTGGTCAAATTCTATTCCTTGCTCAAACAACTCATCAAGATTTAGTTCAGCGATTTCTAACTCTGAAAGATATCCATCGGACATAACATCAACTAAAACTTCACTTTGAGAAATTCCAGCCCACGATAGCGCATTAATTACGCCCGCCCTTTCCGTTTTGTTGATTTCCCAATCAGCAAATGCTTGGTTTACTAGATTTCGAGAACTGCTGGTGAAGTTTTCCATGATGGTATAATTGAAAACCAACTCGGTGGCTTCTAAGACTTCACCAGAAATTCCATGAACCCATTGTGGTTCACTGTTAACGTTAACTCCTTTCTTAACATCAAGCGTGATGTCAAATTCTTCACCTGTAAACAAATCTAAACCGAGGCTGACGTTCTCTCTGGTGTTTGAGGCGTCTCCTAAATTGACCATGCTTTCTATTGCGAAGTCATTAACTGAACTACCAAAATCAATCATGCCAGATAGGAAGAAAGACAGAGAAAGAATCCCATCCTGCTGTCCAAATTCTGGTATGGTAATCATTTCAGAATTTTCAGAGGATGGAAGTGATAAAGTAGCATTTGCGGGCAGAGGGTCTAAGTGAACTCTTCCAGATAGACCTAGGAATTCATCATCCCTATCGCTAATATCTTCCATGAGAATACTGAACGGAGAAGAACCTGTTCGATTCATTACAAGCTTGCTATTTCCCTCGATTCCAGTTGCTCCGGGTTGCTCAGGAGGTAATAACGAAACATGGGTAAGATTTGAAAGTCGGAAAGACATGCTTGCCTCTGCTTCGTTTTGATTTATCCAAAATCTTGCATGGTCTTCACTCATAGTTAACGGGGTGCTTGAATTTGAAATTTGAACCTCAATCGCTCCGACGCCATCTGGCGCGTTAAAACTCAAAACATCACCTAATTCTAAATCAAATTCTGATGGTAAATCAATAAGTCGTAATGCGTTATATTGGCCGTTTCCTTCTCCACTGTACGTTATTGTTCCTATCTCACCAGTTGCTGAATAACTGATCTTAGAACCCTGTTGTGAAATTGTAAGGTTTTCTGGCCTATTTGATATTGATGCGAATTGTCTAACATCACCTTCTGTGGTGTTTTCGAAGTGATTTAGATGCCCAATAATTAATTCTTCACCCGAGATTCCATTTAATGAAATTGTTCTCAAATCTGAATTCTGATCATATGAATAAGATAGCCCTGAAATGTCATTCACATTCAGACTCATAGCGACTGGAACAATTGTAGGAGAAGGCCCATACCTTCCAATTACAATCGAATTATCCGAGTCCTCTGCCAGGATTATGTGATTTCTATCCATTATCGGATGTGGGTTGCTTCCGAGTGCGAGTTTTACATTTCCAACGGTTTCAGGATACCTTTGTGAATTGTCGGCCCAGGTCTTTTTTACCTGATTGTAACACTGTAAGAAAATTTCTCCACTCGACTCTCCAGCAGTACCAACTATGGCATCAGGTAATCCATTTAGAATAGTTCCAATATCGAGAACGATTTCGATTAAGTTTAGAACAACATTATCCAAAACGTCACTCAAAAGGTCCGGAGCAGTCCCAAACTCTACTCGCACCCTGTTTGAAGCAGGAATTTCAAATGTGCCGAATATCGCAATGACCTCGGGTAAGTCAGTAATTTCGACCGCTAATGATGATGTGTCACTTTCGTAGCCGTGCCTTTGAAATGTTGAAACATATTCCAATTTTGGTACTTTTTCAGTTCCTGCGATTAATATAAGACTGTTCCATCGGTTATCAGAGGGATCTATTATCAAATTATTTCCAGCCTGGTTCACTGAATTATCTGCAGTGAAGTTCTTTATCGAAATTATCATAGAAAGTCTATTTGGCATTTCTCCTGGAAGATTTGCAGAACCTGGAGCCTCTCCGATCATTGTGAAAATTGCGTTAATCTCCTCCTGTGGTAAAGTTCCTTTTGGAAGGTCTCTTATCCAACCACGAGAGTCTGTAATGTTTCCAAATCGACCACCTGCTTCCATGTGATTTGACCTGTCTTCAAAATAATGGAACCATAAATCAGCATCTGTATCGCTGAATATTTCGATATTATCGAATGAATTATCACCTGCATTATCGTTTCTAATTACTAAATCGACTTCCTCAGGAAGAAGCGTATCTCCATAGGTAGGGTGCAATCCAACGTCGATGTATCCAATTTCATCTACAGCCCTATCTCCAGAAGAATCAGGTGGTGCAAAGTGAACATATCCAATTCCAACCGAGTAACCACACCTATGTTCTCTACTTTCTGATGAGTGATTTAGTTCAGGGTCATACCATGAAGAATCCTCACAATCTGTTTGTTCATTGGCAGAATTATAATTTGGATTGGACAATGAAATGGAATATGGTGCTGTAACTGATGTAACCTCAAACACTGAGTCGTCCCCACCATTGAAGATATTGATTACGTCAACAAGAGTAAGCACGGTGCCCACAACGTTGAGTGTGAGCTTATCTAATCCTACTCTAACCTGGAAATCATTAGGAGGTTGAGTGAATCTTGAATCGATAACTAATCCATAGGATTCTGCATCTACAGGATTGATAAATGAGGTGTCGTATGCAATCCCTTTGATAAAAGACACTTCCATACTTGCCATATCATCCCACAATGGGTCTGAATAATCCAGAACTCTGACTCTCCATTGAAAGTTAGGTTTTATCCATAATGATTCGACTGTTGGGACCAATCCTCCCGTAAAAGTAACATCCCAACCTTCGCCTTGCTGACCAAGCCCTAAAATCGAGAGGCCTACTGCAATATCTGGATTGGTATCGTTGTCGATATCGACTGCATTCTCGAATAATCCCGCTCCATTAAAGGATAATATATCACCAGTGAAGGTTCCGTATGTCCAATTTTCATATTGTGGGCCGTTGTTCCTTGCAGTGAAGTTAACGTAAAGGGAATAAGTGTTGATACCAATTGCCAAAGGATCGTTGAGAGTTGGAGGGTCAAACAGTGTGTCAAGGAGGTTATTTGGCCATCCTTCGGGATGAGTATTTGGGTCTGTAACATAGATGTATGGTCTTGGATGCATAGGCTCTAATGGGTCAGTTTCTCGAATAGTTATGTCACCAATAACATCATCAGTTGCCAATAATGCATCACCATCAGCGATTTCTCTTCCTCTAGATTCTAAGGCAGAAAGAATCCCTTCTGCGGAATTTGATGCAAACTCGTCTTCACCAGAATTGGCTTCCTCATTCAAAGCATCAGCCATCGCTTGTAGAATCCCAAAGTCATCCCTGCCTACGCTTTGATCTGCTTGCACGGGGCTGTAAATCGGCAAAAGCATAACCAATATTATCAAAATTGCGACTTTTTTCGTATCTACTGCTTTAGGGATGCCAGCGTGAAGTAAACGCACACCTTTCGCTGACATCAGATGTGTTCAGGCTATCAACCCAAATGAATCTAGCCCTAATCCGTGTGAATATTTGCGTATTTTCAACGCTCAAACAGTTGGTCACTACCGCAAGACGGGCAGGCTACGACAGCGCTATTGACCCCTTGTGGCATATTTACAGAGAATTTTTGTCCACATGAACTACAATCTCCTATCAAATTATGATTCTTTGACTCCGAAATTGGGATCTGCTCTTGACTTTGATTTGATTGAGGAGGTGGCGTAGGTAAGGAAATTCCGCCACTTCTAACCTTTCCACTCGCACTTTTCGGAGCTGGTTTTGGAGTTTGTGCTGGTTCGTCTGCAAAAGCGGCTAACGCTTCATCAGCGAATTGTCCTAAAGGCACAGATTGTTGATATTGTGGTTTGAAACCTGCGTACGGGTCGACAGAATTCGAATCGTTTCCGTATATTTGGGCTATCTCGGCCGCCTTTGCTTCCGTTTCAAGTTGTGCTTGGGTTTTCAATTGACTTCCTTCAACAATTCCAGCCAATTGCTCCGCCTTTGCAAATTTAGGTAGTTTTGTAGTTTTCATGATATTTTTTATTCTTGCATCGGCCTGCTCGAAGGTGAAATTATTTTCCATCAAAATTTCAATTGCGTGTCGTTTTTGAGCACTTCTGTAGCCAAATAATACAACTCCTGCTACTACCAAAATAACGAAGAAAATGACTGTAACGATTGCAAACAAATTAGCAGAGGAAGGCTCTAGTTCGACTTGAACTGTGAATATTTCAAAATCGGTGTTGTTGGAAGCATCGTACACAGTTAAACCAATTTTCTTTGGACCTGTCTCTTCAAAGGACACTTCTATACTCTTTCCAACCATGTCAGGGTCGTTTCTTGTATCTCCATCACCGTTTGAATCCTTTTCTAAATCAAAATCCCAGGTAAAAGTAAGATTAGATTCATCGTCCCATAAATCAACAGCATTTGCAGTAAATTGTATCATTTCACCGCGATACACAGTCGACGCGGCTTCAATTTCACTCATCTCAAGTGCGGGAATAGTTGAGTCATAAACGACTATTACATCTTCTGTAGAGTTTGAATTTCCAGACGGATCGGTAACTGTCAATTTAACTTTGTAAGTACCAATCTCTGACCAACTTACCGTGAAATCTGGGTCTGTCCCTAGCAGAACTCCATTCACGTACCAAGATGTTGTAGCTATTTGGTGGTCGTCATAAGAATTAACAGATTTAAGTGTTAAATCAGAAAGTCGAAGTAATCTCCATTCGGCATCAATTCCCCTTGTACCTACTCCGCTTATTTCAGCTGTAGGATTTGATTCATCGTTTACCATAATCTGATGAGAAACTACCATTATTTCTCCCGTTGAAGATTCCGCAGTTGCGTTTATGGTTTTTAATCCGGGGCTACTCCACACCGCCTCGACGATGAAACCTTGCTCATCTGTGGTTTGATCTGAATTAAAATCCCAAGATATTGATGAGATTTGGTCTAAACTGTTAGGCGATTCGCTTGCATCTAAAATTATTGGCTCTCCTATCGTGGTACTTCCGTTAACATAATCCATTACCACGGGCAACAACACTGGATCAAAGGAACCCTGAATAGTAAAGTGGAATCCAGAATTTCCAGCTTCTACCATCAAATTGATATTTTGTAAATCTAAATACTCAGGTACCAGCCACGTTTCGTAGTTGATATCATCTACTAGCTGGTCAAATCTTGTTCCAGCGATAATTAAATCGCCACTTAACTGGTTGTTTGATTGGATGAAAAACTCACCATCTCCTGAAATAGGATGTATCCAATAATTTAGTTCAGAGTTTGAATCTACTGCAAAATTAGCGATGTTAATACGTTGTCCTGCGTCGATAGAATATGTGTTATGAATCAGTGGATAGGTGGATTCTTCCGGAATTGTAACATCAATCAAGAATTTTGAAGTTGAGCCTCCTTGGTCGCCTAATCCTTCATCGCCATCGTGAGCAGTATTATCAAAAACGATGTACCATGTTTTATCTGAACCGGAAAGAGGGGTTGTCCAATCAAACCAAACGTCTCCAATAAATGATTCAAACGTCCCTTCTGAAACAAATGCTGACCTGTAATTTTGTCCGTTCTTGTAGACTAAAATTCCATTTTGGTCAAACATGATTACGTCCATTTCATCATCCATTATCTCAATATCAAAAGATAATGTAGACTGAGAATTTCTTGCGCCTAGGTTGACGATTAAGCACGCTCCGGGGTCTACTCCTACTCCTGAAATTGATGATGTTACGTCTGATAAATTAAATTCAGCACATTGAGGAGCAGCTCTTCCTTCTGTAGCCATAGAATGACCGCTAAAGGCCACTGACACGAGAAGGATTGCTACAAACAAATGGCGACCCATTGTTGGCCAATCCACCTATCCAATTTCAAATTGCCTAAGCGCTGACTACCCAATTATCATCAATTTTCTTCAAATGTTGTAGACTACAATCATCATGTAAAATTAGTCGATCACCATCGCTTAAAGTAACTACTGAATGATGTAGTTGCGCAGCTTCTGCTAATGACTGTTCACCATTTTCAAGCCGTGCCGAAAAATGAGTGAGAGCCAAATGTTTTGCTTCACATTCGATGGCAGTCCTGGCGGCACCAGCCGCAGTTGAGTGTAGATGTTCGTTTGCAACATCTGCATGTTCCTGCAAAAACGTCGCTTCGTGAATAAGTAAATCACAAGTTGATTCGATTGCTTGCTCAGCAGTATCTCCTGATATTATTACTGAAATAGGTTCAATATCAGGACCACGGTAATCTTTTGAAAATAGAGTTTCACCGTTGTGTTCCACATTTTCTCCGTTAGCAAGTTTCATCACAACTTCTTGGGGAAGATTTGCTGTTGAAGTTCTATCGAACTTTCCTTTCTTTGGTTTAGACTCTATTTTCCATGCGAAGGATGGAATAGTATGTTGAGTATTAATTGCGGTTATTTGTGACTTTTTCAATGGTTGAGGCATGGTTATTTGCTTTCCGGAATTCATGTCTATCCACCTCGAGCCATCGCTCAATATCCAATTGACTTCGTAACCTAAATCTTCTGAAGTGGCACCTAAATCCATCCACATATCATACTGGATTATCAAATCAGATGGGCTAACTTCAGGTTCTCCTTCTTCCCCCAGCAAGACATCAATTACCTGGGTTGTTGTTGGTCCAATTACGTATAACTTTTCTTTCCTACCGTCCAGTGCCATGGTTTGTAACCAAGGTAATACACCCCAAGTATGGTCTAAATGACCATGAGTCAACAGAATACCTGCAATTTTGCCGACTTTGATTTTTCTTCCTTCTGATTTTTTCAATGCTGAACGATGTGTTACCAATCTATTCTGGAAACCTTCACCACAATCGATAACAAAAATACCATCTCCGGTTTCAACAATAGAGCCAGAAACAGAGCGACCCTGTGCAGGTCTTGCAGACGAAGTTCCTAGGACGTGGACTTCTATAGGCATCAAATCACATCAGTGTTCATATGGAATTGGGGTTTTTGGAAACCAGCGTAAAATTACCACATCACCAATAGAACGTACCCATCTCCATGGTATTGTCAAATGTACGCCTTTCTCAACCAATTCATCAGGGCATCCTGTAACGAAAAGATGTGTTGCGCAGAGGTCCTTGCCGTCAATCACGGTTTCTGCAACAAATCCGAGTAATCTTCCATCGGGAAGATAAATCTCTTTGTCAACAAGTTGTGATACGCTCATATCACTTGACATTTGAGACTCCCCGAATAGACCTGAGTAACAAGTACTCAATGAACCCAGCGGAAAAAATCGCCACTCTTGGAAATTTATGATTACTTTCCAATGTTGCCACGAGCCTTCAAAGAAGGACGAAGTTTCTCAGCGCCCTTACCTTTGCTGTAAAGACCTCTTCCCTTCTTTCCTGCACTTGTCTTACCACGGTATGCGCGTCCTCTGTGATGGCTGTCAGCAATCCATCCAAGATCTTTGTCAGATTTGATAGCTGGATGTGATGGGTCAAGCATGATTACTTCGTAGTACTTGTGCTTTCCATCTTGTCCAACCCAGTATGAGTTTAGAACTTCCAAGTTAGGGAAGTGTCTATTCACACGCTCTTCAGCCATTCTTTGAGTATTCTTTGCCATAGTAATCTTTGAGATACCAGCCTTGGATGGTTTTCTCTTCATGTGGATTTTTCCTTTCCTCAACCCACCACGGCGAACTCTTGTTCGGACCATGATGACACCCTGCTTAGCCTTGTAGCCAAGTCTTCGAGCGGCGTCGATTCTAGTTGGTTTATCAATGCGACAATTAACTGGTTCTCTTCTCCATTGAACCATTCTATCTTGGCGCTGTTGATGTGTTTGAGTATCCTTTGGGCGATTCCATGTTGCACGAACATGCTGATATAGACCCTTAGCCATTGTACATCACCTACTCCTTGGAGCGTTTTGGCGACTTTCCTTTCATATTTGAATACCGCGACGCGCAAATTTTGTTAGAAATGAGGGATTGACTCATTTGTTAGTGCTTATTCGGGATGGTGTGTCCCTTCAAATAACCGGTGCTGAAGAAGTCTTGAAGGCTCTGAAAAATGACGTAGAAATCAAGTTGGTTTTAGTCGATAGGGAAGCAGATTGCGAGGAGATTATAGAAATTTGTAATCAAAAAAATATCAAAGTAATAGAGGGTTCATCCACAGATTTGTGGAGGATGAGTGCAAAGGGACAACAGACCGCTCTTGCTCTAATTGGAAGAGAACCGGAGGGAAGCCTGCTAGAGATTTTTGAAAGAAGCGGAGCCATTTGGTTATTTGACGGGGTAGATTACGCTCCAAACATCGGATTTGCGGTGAGAACCGCAGAGGTTAGTGGTGCTACTGCAGTAATCGTAAATACAAACAAAACTCATGAAGAAAAGAGAACTATTCGAAGAACTGGAATGCGAGCAAATCGATTTATTCCAGTTGTCTATGCAACAACCGAAGAAATTCTGGCAGTTTGCAACAGGAAAATCGTCGTCGCAGAGGATGTTGGAGAGAAGGGGCCATGGGATGCTGACCTTAGTGGAGACGTCTTACTTGTGGTGGGTGCAGAAAACGAAGGGGTATCGCAACAAGTTCTAGAAGCCGCTGACGAAATTGTAAGATTACCAATGCCTGGATTTGTTCCTTCGTACAATCTACAAGTAGCCGTTAGTGCACTAGCAATCGAAAGATTGCGTCAATTAGAGAATTGAACTTATTCTTCTTCTCTTCTTAGTACCGCAATAAATCCAATAGTTATAGCAGCTAAAGTTCCAACTGCACCTAATGCAGGAACCTTGTCTTCGAGGATAGTGGAATTCTCATCCACTTCTTCGATGGTGTCCTCAACATCATCACATTCTGTGCCAATTCCATCACCATCGAGGTCTTCTTGGTCTGGATTTGGTGTACCTGGACAGTTATCTATGGTATCCGTGATCCCATCGCCATCGTCATCAGTGTCAGCATTGTTTCCGATTCCGTCACCGTCAGTGTCAATCTGTTCTGATGGGTCGTACGGGAATACATCTACATCGTCTGCCATACCGTCATTATCATCGTCTGGATCTGCATTATCACCAATGCCGTCACCATCAAAGTCTCGATATTCATCCTCATCATATGGGAATGCATCATTTTCGTTGACTACTCCATCACCATCGATATCAGGGTCGCATACATCACCGATGCCGTCACCATCT
>JAPOHM010000032.1 GCA_029979405.1 Methanobacteriota archaeon | reverse complement strand
GGATGCTGTCCTATATTTTGGAGCAGAAAAATGTGAATGGGGAACCGATCCATGTTTTGAAAACCTTGAAATCATCACGATGAATTTCACTTTCCGTATTTTTGTATTTGTCGCGTTATTCATTTACCTCGTTTGTTTCTACATGAATATCTATGCACTTGCAGAAAATTCACAACCTTCAAAAGTAAATGTTAATTTTACTATTGCTGGTAACCTTATGTTAATATTCGCGGCACTTTACTATTATAATTTTGACATTTTAGACAGAATAGAAGCAACTACTGGATGGACGTTTAGAAATTTCAAACCAATGATTGGCGCCCATCTTTTACTGCTAACAGGAATTTACTCTTTAGTTTACAATCTAATTTTCTGGAGGCATCAAAATGAAAAATCAATCTTATGATTGAGATTTATTTTCTCTTACCTAAGCAATTCCTCAGGCAAGATTCGAGATCGCTAAATGTAAATTCGAATCCAGATTCAATCAGTCTGTTTGGACGTACGTCTTGTCCTTCCAAAACGAGTTTTTGTCCCATTTCACCAAATAGAATTTTGATAACAAAACCAGGTAGGGGAGCGAATGCTGGTCTTCGAAGAACTTTACCTAAGGTCTTGGCAAATGCCTTTTGACTAACGGGTTTTGGTGCACACAAATTGTATGGGCCTGATGATTTCTCATCCATCATCAAGTGATGTATTGCATAAATTTCGTCATCCAGTGAAATCCAAGATTGCATTTGCTTGCCTCCACCCACAGGTCCACCAGCCCCGAATTTTGCTGGGAGCAATAATTTTGCGAGAGCTCCACCGAGAGGTGATATTACGATTCCAGTTCGTAATAGGGATACCCTGATTCCAGCAGAACTTGCTAGTTTGGTCGAATCCTCCCACTCCCTGCATATTTCAGCGAGGATATCGTCTCCAGATGTGGAGTTTTCATCCAAAACTTCTGTTCCTCTATTTCCATAGAAGCCTACTGCTGAACCACATAGGAACGATTTGGGAGGATTGTTTAATCCTGCCAAGATTTTCGACAAATTTGTTGTTGGTATCACCCGACTATCCCGGATTAACTTCTTACGCTTTGCAGACCATCTTTTATCACCGATACCTGCACCTGCTAAGTGAATTACTGTATCAAAATCCTCGAATCCTCCTTCAATTATTTCTCCGGTTAAGTCGTTCCATACCACGATCTTATCCTTGTCTACGTCTTTGGGCAATTTAGTAGTAGGTCGTACTAAACGATGAACATCGTGACCTGCTGCTTCGAGGAAAGCACATAATTGGAGTCCAATCATTCCAGTTGAACCAGAAACTAAGACCCTCTGTCTTGGAAGATGACTGGTCTTTTTGATTTGGTTTAAGTCGTTCAGTACTATATCTGTTCGATATTTGAACATCTGGACCATTCGCGGTTTTACGCTAAATGGTGCTGACCAGCCTGTTAAGAAATGCAATGGTAACTTATATTCGACATTGTCATTTACAATTGTTGAATCTCCATCTTTTTCAAAAGTATGTTGATGGTTCCATGCTCCAAATGGTCCTTTCACCATTCTGTCAGAGAAACCAATCCCATGTTTTACAGAGTGATGTCTCGCAAGCCAAGTGCGCTTGATTGGCCCTATGCTGACCTTGAAAATCGTTTCTTCACCATCTCTCAAGCCACCAGCCTGGATAGGGTCGATTCCTTCCCACTCTGGCATGATTCGGCGGAATGCACCTGGGCTGTCATACCAATTCCAGATTTCTTCAATACTGGCGTTGAATTTAGCCTTGTGATTGAAAACTGCCATACTTTCACCTCTTTTCGTAATTTATATTCACAGAGTTTGCTACCTGTGACTGGAATAATGTAGATTGTCTTGAGGATGGATTTGAATAAACTTCAACATATTTTCTTGTTTTGAATTTCCGTTTTGTCGAATCTGTTGTCATGCATCTTATTTTGCCGTAGACTGGTCTTTCCGTCCAACCTCTGTCAAATTTTCCTAATACCCAGCCAATCCCTGTGTATGTATTTGGGTCTCTACCGTCAAGGCCCCACTTATCATTGAGTTCAATCATGTAATCCATGGCAATTTGGGCATTAGGAGTCCACTCGAGTATTTTTTTACCCCACAGCATTCTGAGATAATTATGAATAACTCCGTCATTCTTTAACTGGCACTGAGCTGCGTTCCATAATTCATCATGTGTTTCGCAATTCTCAAATTGTTCAAGAGTATACAACCATGGCCTAACATCGTTTTCATGTTCTTTCAAAGTTGTCTTTGCCCAGTCAGGTAGTGACTCAAATGAATCATGATTTTCATTCTGTGCACAATGTATGAACCCTAAATCTCTCCAAGTTACTACTTGGTCCAAGAACGATTCAACATCCTTTGGTAACCCCCACCATCCGCTTCTCCTACCATCGTTTGGTGGCGTGATGCGCATGATGTCCCAGTTGTACTTTTCAAAAACCTCTCTTAGGATTTGATGTGCACTTATGTGCCCAAAGTGCAGGTAGGGCGACAGACCGCTTGAGCCATTTAATTCTGGTTCGTTCCTATTATCGCCATACCTTTCTAGACGATTGTGAAGGAAGTCGTTCCATTTCTTTACAGCCTCAGCAGTTCCTCCTTTAACGTGGGAAACCGGATAAACCGAATGGTCTATTGATAACACTGCAAGAGCATTTTCTCCAATTTTATCAGGCTCGCATACCCTCCAAAGGAATTCGTATGGTGTAATAGGGGTATTACTTGCTTGGAATATCTTTTCTACTATTTTGTAATCCATTTTTTCTAGATTTGACGCATTATCAAGGGGCTTTGGCGTTGGGAATTCTGCCATGTGATCTGTGATGGTCTTGTGAAGATGCCTTCGTAGCGAATATGCAGTAGTGAAACTTTTGTCAGTGTGATTAAGAGCCATAAATCCGTTACTGTCCACAAGATGTACCTCACAGGAGGCCATTTTGATTGCAAGGTCCTTCACCTTCCTTGGGTAGTAAGATGGGTAGTCGTCTATTACTAAAGCGTCGGCGAATTCCATCCACTTTGAAAGTAATCCTTTGGCCTCATTAGGTTTAGTTTCTACATATGGAACGTAGGTGACATTTGAGTCCTCGAATATCTTTTTGTTTGCTAACATGCCCTGAATGACGAAGGTATGAATTCTGTCATTCGCATACCTGTGACCAATCGCCAATGGTTCTACTACCACGAGAGGTAGTTTCTTTCTCTTTGCGAGTGATATTGCATGTTCTAAACCGTGATTGTAAAACGCTCTCCTTGAAGATATCATCCAATAGACTACGCAGTCGCCTGGAGTTTTAGTTTCTCCAAAGATTTGCAGTCTGGATTCTGGTATCATTATATCACCTATGTCACTAATTTAGAGTGCTTGTTCATACTGTAAACATAGTATGATTGACCTGATTTTGAAAGAGGCTTACGGGGCTGAATCGACATCCTGAATCCACTCAACCCTTCAATTGCGAGATTGTGCATGGTTTCAGAAATCCAATCTAATGTTTTGAGTTGGTCGAGAGAGAACCAACCGTATTCGGTTATTTCGTTGCTCTCGTGTCCATCTTCCTTAGTTTCGATGTTAACGTCGTAGCACAAGAAAACTGCTGGTATGCCGTTGTTGGTAGTAGACCTTACTGCTGCGAGGCCAACAATCGAACCTGTAGAGCCTGTTTCTTCCATTAATTCTCTTAAGACAGCTGACTCAGGGCTTTCTTCCGCTTCCACATACCCTTTCGGAAGACCCCATTTTCCTGCATAGTGTCCAGAGGCCTCTTTCACTAACAGTATCCTTGATTCGTCTATGACTCTTGCAGCGACTCCTAAATCACAAGACTTGCTGAGCATGGCTTAACGTGTTTTCCTTGATATTTATACCACCGTTTTTTTCCGTTCAGCAAAATAACGAGATATTATAACCTCCACCAATTAATGCTTTTCATGCTCAGCAGAAGCAACAGCAGGAGGAAGGTCGAAGCAGACGCTATGTTACCTACCAAGTTTGGTAACTTTAGAATAAAGGCATTTATTGACCCAGTAACGTCAAAAGAACACGCTCTATTGTACACTGGAAAAGACTCCGATGCTACACCACTGGTCAGGATCCACTCCGAATGCCTAACTGGGGATGCATTTGGTAGCCTAAAGTGTGACTGTGGCCCACAATTGGAAGCTGCAATGATGGAAATCCAAGAAAAAGGGTGCGGCGCTGTTGTATATCTCAGACAAGAAGGCAGAGGCATTGGACTATACGCTAAGATGCAGGCATACGCTCTTCAAGACGACGGCTTGGACACCCTCGACGCAAACCTTGAGCTTGGTCTACCTGCTGACGCCAGGACATACGAGTTTGCCGCTGAAATGTTAAAATCAATCGGATTCGACAAGGTCAACCTAATGACGAACAACCCAGAAAAGAGAAATCAACTCGAAGAAAACGGAATTGAAATCACTTCAAGAGTCCCCATTATCGTGGGAACTTGTGAATACAATATACAATACCTTAAGACAAAAGCCAATAGAATGGGTCATATCTTGAGAGTATAAGGCGGTAGTATGTCCACAACGATAGTCGGCCAAGTTGCACCTGATTTTATTTTGCAAGCGGACGATGGCTCAATGTTCGATAGTACCTCACTGCACGGCACATGGAGAGTGATTTTTTTCTATTCGCGCCACAATTCTCCAACATGCAAGAGAGGTTGTTTAAATTTCAAAGAGCAATATGAACTTTTCAAATCCTCCGGATGTGAAATTATCGGAGTAGGTCCAGGTTCATATGAGAAATTAAAAGATTTCAAAAAATCAATTGGAGACCTCCCTTTTCCTCTCGTCGCAGATGTCGATAGAGCGGTTGGTGAGTCATACAACATACCCCTCCATCTCGGAAAATTTCCTTCAAAGTCATCTTTTGTAATTGGTCCCGACAACAAAGTTCACTATGTTTATGACTGGCTCTTCAGGCCAAGAAGACACGTTGCAAAGATACTCGCTGAACTATCATCGGTTTCCGGAGGAGATTGAATGTGGGAAGAATTGTTGTATGAATCTGGACTGAACGAAAGAGAAGTCAATTCAATTATGATACTCGGCAATAACCCAAAAATGAAGGCTTCTGAATTAGCTAAGGAGTTAAAAACAACAAGGTTAGATGCGTACAACAGCCTTTCAAGACTCCAAGAAATGGGAATAGTTACAGTTACAGCAGACAGGCCGATGTTGTTCTCGAGCATGAATGTATTAGAGGCAATCGAACACATTATCGAAATGCGAAAGCAACAGCTGGGTCGCCTAACTGAAGGTTATGCAGACTTGTCAAAGAATGTCAAAAGCAAGTCAACTGTTAGTAGTAGGCCCACATCCAGCGCAAATGACCCTCGTTTCGCAGTACTAAAGGAGCGTTCACACATCTACAACCGATTGAAAAAGATGGCTGATGAATGCGAAGAGAGATTAGTTTTGATGCTTGGACAATATGGAATTTTGCACCTGTGTAGGAATCCCAACGCTCTCGAGGCGGTTAATACCGCTGCGACAAGAGGAAGCGTAGTTCAAATAATAACTCAACTTGATAGCAAAACGGTCAGATTTTTCAAAGACCTGAATGATAGTATTGAAGTCAAGCACTCAAATGAATTAGAATCTCTTGGGTTTGTAAAAGATAAATCGGAGGTAGTCCAATATCTAAACATTGAAGACAATCCCGTAGGAAGAGGGAAAGACGATGCGGCGTTAGCAATTGAGTCTAACGCATTTGCAGAATCTCACATGAATTTAATCGACACCATCTGGGAGAACGCTGTTGCATTTGAAACTGCAGTCGCCAGGTTTACTGAAAACAAAATCAATGACCCTCTCAAATTAACTATCGGCGAAGGTTCTTTTCTGAAAAATGTCACATCTGCGTTGGGAATAACTGATGAATTACCAGATGATGATACCCCATTCGACCCTGAAGCATTCTTTGCCGCTGGACAACAGGTAAATACTGCGAGAAAGAGTTTGTCGGAAGGCAAATTGTCCAACTTGAAAATTTTGGGCATCGACATGTCCCTAATGTTAAGACAAATTGGCAATAGGGTAGGTCAAGAAATTTCATTCTCATTGAGAAAGATTGAGAATGATATAGAATTTTTAGACGAAATTATGGATTGGTGGGAATATGCCGGATTGGGTAACTTGCAATACGATGTTGACCCGACATTCCACGTAAAGGTTGGACTTAACCATCCACCAGTGGAAGATCCAGATGCGCTTCCGATGTGGGAAATGGATGATGGAATTATTGAGGGAGCATTACGGCACAGGTTCTCAAAAGATGAAGGCATTGTAATAAACCGAACCGAAGGTTCTGGAGAATCTCATGACTTGTGGAACTACATGATAGTAAAGCAAGAACAAGATTCAACTGAATTGGAAGATTAAGTCTGAAACGCTAGTATATATATCAACTAACTAACCTTAGTGACATGCGTCTGTGGACCCTATACAAATTTAGCAGGGAGCTCAGAGGAACTAAATCTGTTGACATTGATAACATCCAATCAATGGGGCTGTTAGCGGTTAAGTTAGGACAGATTTGCGCCCTGCGACCTGACTTAATAGATCCAGACAGGTGTATACAATTACAGCAACTATACAGCAGAGCTCCATCCGTACCTGCAGAGGACTTTGACATTCTTCTCAGCAAGCACACTTCATCAAATTTTCGAGACAACTTCAACAATATCGAAACCAAACCGTTTGCAGCAGCAAGTATTGGCCAAATACACAGGGCAGAATTGAAGGACGGCACTAAGGTTGTCATCAAAATCATAAAGTCAAACTTCAGAAAGAGTTTCATTCGAGATGTCAGGAAAATGAAGCGTTGGGTAAGAATGGGTTTATTCTTTAATCCCAAACTGAAGAAGGTTGGCAATCCAATCGGCCTTTTGTCTCACATTGAAGATTATACCCTAAGAGAATTAGATTTGATGAATGAAATAAACGGCAAAGAGCGTTTGGAAAAACTTGCTAAAGACTACTCAGCTTCATTCCCAATGCCAAAACTTCGCTTTCCCAAAATATGGAAAAAGTTGTCCAATAGTAACGTTTTGGTGATGGAGGAAATTACATCTCCTACTTTAGAAGCACATCTCAACAAATCCTCTATGGATTGGGATGACATGCTACAATTATTCAGAATACACGGAGCATATATGTTTGGATTGGGAGTGTTCCACGGAGACCTTCACCCTGGAAACGCTATGATGGATTCTGAAGGAAATTTCACGTTCATAGATACGGGAGCCATATGTGAAGCACCTGAACACGTGAGGAAAGCTCTGTTTGGATTCTTCTTCTACCTTGCGAAGGGTGAACTGAAGAATGCTTTCGATGCTATGTTAACTATGGCGGAAGTTGAACCTGTTGGGGAAACTCTGCAAACATATTACGATTCAATGAACGAACTTTATGACGGATTTGTCGGTACCTCTGTAAGCGAAGTGTCCCTTACTCAACAAATGATGAAGACTGTAAAAGCAGCCGTATTAGCCGGCTGTTCGTTTGGTGATGAAGCGTTTCCAATCATTAGGTCACTGATGTACATGGACGGCATGGTCCTGAAGGGTTATCCCAGTGTAGATTTGATTTCAGCAATGGGCCCCTACTTGGATGAATTTGCGACACTGATAGACACTAACACCCTTTTAGAAAGATCCAATCCAAATTCAAAATTACTATTGAACAAAAACCGAACTTTAAATGCTAATACGGCACCGTGATTCCTATGTCTACCGAAAATCAACCTTCAGTCGCTATTATTGGTGCAGGGCCCGGTGGGCTAGCATCTGCCTTACTACTCGCAAAATCTGGTGTCAAAGTCACGGTTTTCGAACGCTCAGCAAACGTAGGAGGAAGAAACAAAGTATTCGAAAGGGATGGCTACAAGTTTGACCTTGGCCCAACCTTCTTCCATTATCCGGAAGTTATCGAAGACATATTCCAAGCAATTGGAATGGATGCCCACAAAGAATTGAATCTAAAGAAGTTAGATATCAATTACAGACTAATCTTTGGACAAGGAGGAAGTCTCGATTGTACAAGCAACACAGAACAAATGTGTGAAAGAATTGAAGCACTCTCCGGCAAGAAAAATGCGGATGCCTTCTTGAAATATCTACAAGACAACCAAAATAAACTCAATAAATCAAAACAGTGCTTACAAGAGCCTTGGTTTGGCCCAACCGACCTTTTATCAAAGAGAGCAATGAGAGTTGCTGGAGTTTTGAGACCTACTCGCTCGGTAGCAAAGGATTTGATGAAACTGTTTGACGATGACAGGTTGATGCTAGCGATGTCATTCCAGACGAAATACCTCGGAATGTCTCCATTTAACTGCCCGAGTCTATTTACAATGCTTGCCTTTTTGGAATATGAATATGGAATATTCCATCCAATGGGCGGTCTAGGAAGTGTCTCTGAAAGGATGGGTCAAATAGCGAGAGACATGGGTGTCGAATTCAGAATGAATGAGGAAGTTAAGAGCGTCATAATGGATAAGAAAACCATCAAGGGAATAGTTACTGACAACGGTTCCTTTTATGCAGACAAGGTAGTGATGAACGCAGACTTCGCACAAGGAATGACAAAGTTATTCCCTGACAATGTGAGAAAGAAGTGGTCAAACAAGAAACTCGATAACAAGAAGTACTCATGCTCAACATTCATGCTTTATCTCGGAGTTAACAAAACATTCGATGACCTACCACATCACCAGATCTATGCTTCTAAGGACTATGTTTCAAATCTTGAAGATATAGAAGTTCACCACAGATTGACCTGGGACGATCCATCGGTGTATGTCCAAAACGCATGTGTGACAGACCCGCAACTCGCACCGGAGGGTTGTTCAACAGTGTACGCTTTGGTACCGGTATCACATATTCACGACAACATAGACTGGTCAAAAGAGAAAGATGCCTTCAGGGACAGAATCTTGGACCAAATCGAAGAGAAGTTAGGCTTCGAAGGTCTTCGCGAGAACATAGCATCAGAGCTGATTATCACACCAGAAGATTGGGGTGAGCACTGTTACAGAGGTGCTGTTTTCAACTTAGCACACGGACTTGACCAAATGCTTTGGAAGAGACCTAAGAACGAATTTGATGAAATAAAGAACCTTTACTTGGTAGGCGGAGGAACCCACCCTGGAAGTGGCCTACCGGTTATATACGAATCTGCACGCATCAGTTCTAAACTACTACTCGACAGCCTTGGAATTATTCCAGACTGGAACGGAGTAGACACCTGGTTTGATAGCAGAAAGAGACGAACTAAACCAAACAAATCAGCAGTTGCTACAGCGAACGAACTAAACAAGGGCAACCCAACTCAATCATAGGTGATTTGATGAATAACCAATTGATTGAGGAATCCTACGAATATTGTAAACAAATTTGCAAGAGTGCATCAACTACGTTTTACAGTTCATTTTCGGCTTTAGATTATGAGAGAAGAAAAGCCGTTCATTGTGTCTATGCACTTTGCAGATGGATTGATGACATTGTTGACGGAGATGACGAACCAGTCGTACAGATCACGGATGAATTGAAGAATCAAACGGCACAACGAAATCGAGTATTGAGAGAAATCCACTCTGGAAGAGAACTATCGAATCCTGTCGAAATCCACGAACAACGTTTGATGGCTTTGGTTGATATCAGAAACAACCTATACAAATCTTCCAAGGGTGAAATAGAATCAAATGACCACCCGATATTTATCGCGCTACAAGACGTTTTTACCAGGTACCCGATTAGAGTCCAAGACTTTGAAACCGTTATTGAAGGAATGGAAGATGATTTATTCTCAGTCCAGTGTAATACTTGGGATGAGTTGAGAGCTTATTGCTACAAAGTAGCATCCGCAGTGGGTCTAATCTTAATCGAGATTTACGGTTATGAAGATAGAGCCGCAAGATTACACGCTATTGATTTAGGAATCCAAATGCAACTTATCAACGTATTGAGGGATATTTCGGAAGACTTGGAGAGAGGACGTGTGTACCTCCCTATTGAAATTCTTGCACAACACAACATCGAAATCTCAGATTTGTCAAACCCCGGCCTAGTACAGAATCCCTCTTGGAAGTCATTCATGAGAGAGTATCTAGAAGTTGTTAGACAACACCAAACATCTGCTATGCATTTGTTCGAATACCTCGACTCTAAGTCAAGAGTACAACCAAAAATTATGCAAGACGCTTACTCAAAGATTTTCGATGACATAATTCGAAGGTCAGGAGACATCTTCTCCACACCAATCGACTTATCGAAATTGTCAAAAATGTCCCTATGGATGAAAATAAACTACCTGAAAATAAAATCCAAAATAACAACAGATTAGGTGAAAATATGCAGTGTAACATCGATGCTAAAGGAAAAGCCGCAAGACTGAAATTGGGAATACTAGCTATGATTGGTGCATTATGTCTCACATTAATTACCGCAGCAGGTATTGTAGAAGGTTCAATTTGGTGGTTAATGGCCGGCGGAACAGCCTTTGGTGGTGCCTTTGCAATATTTGAAGCAAGAGCAGGCT
>JAPOHM010000150.1 GCA_029979405.1 Methanobacteriota archaeon | reverse complement strand
TTCAGCGGACTTATGACCCTCTTTTAATCTAAACGGATGACAATCATCCGCCAAACGAGTGGTTCAAATGGCCCTTGTCTCTCGTTGTATACATGCCGGGCGAAGACCCTTATCAGGTTCTTGGTGTGTCACGCGGAGCAAGTGACGCTGAAATAAAGAAGGCATATCGGAAACTTGCGAGACAATTCCATCCGGACAGAAACGACGGTTCTCCGACTGCTGAAACTAAATTCAAAGAAGTCCAATCAGCATACGATTCTATTGGCACGGCAGAAGCCAGAAGAAAACATGAACAAGAACAGATGTTCGGTGGATTTTCTGGTGGTGGCGGAAACCCTTTCAACGGAATGGGAGGGGGATTTGGAGGAATGGGCGGAATGGATGAAATTCTTTCCCAGATGTTTGGACGCAGTAGCATGGCCGGCAATCCGCCTCCAAGGAGCGGTCGTCCTCAGACTCAAGAAAAAGGTCAAAACATCACTATTTGGTTAGATTTATCAAAGGAAGAAGCGGAAAACGGAGGACGATTTAACGTAACTTACACTCAACTAATTCCGGGAACTCACGGAAGTATTGACAAGAAGAAAAGAACCCTAAAAATAACAATTAAACCTAATTCAAAACACGGTTCCGAGGTAAAGGTCTCGGGACAAGGACACGGCCACCCCCAGGGTGGCAATGGAGATTTAATTGTCAAAATTAAAGTCGACCCAGGAGAAGGTTGTTATTGGGATGGAGACAGGATTGTAAAGGAAATTGAAGTTCCGTATTCAACACTTATACTCGGTGGCAAAGTTACAGTTACCTTGCCATCAGGCGTAAAGGGAAAGATCACTATCCCCCCATTTTCTCAAGTTGGAGATAGGCAAAGAGTCAAAGATATCGACCTTGAATTTACCCTTCCGGATATTGATAAATTGAGTAAATCTCAAACCGATGCTCTCGAAGATTTACGAAACGTAGAATTGTGAAATCGATTGACTGAATAGATGCGGGGGGCAGGATTCGAACCTGCGAACCAATAAGGAATGGGACCTAAACCCACCGCCGTTGACCAAGCTGGGCGACCCCCGCGCAAAATGGTCGTGACACTTCTCACAAATGAATACAACTGTTAAATTACGAGAAGAATGACGATGAAGTATGTCAGAAATAGGTTCTATTGCTAAAGCGATAGTACCTATGAAGAAACAAGTACACATAGCTATGGTTATCCTTACTATACTAATGATTCCCGGCGCACTCAAAGCACTGGAACCAATAGACATGGAATCCTATGACATGGAATCTCCGGAGCTAACCGCTGAGAGGAAAATCAGCGATGATTTCTCAACAACAGAAATAATTCTTGGTTTCGTAGTTAGCGTCAGAGAGCCAGAGTTTGTTGGAACTACTCCGGTTCCTGTTCCTACTTTGGATGACGGAACTCCTGACTTTTCATTATTTCCAAGCACAGATGAGATAGTGCCATATTCCGATGAATGGAAAGGTATAACTGATGTTGATGGAGGTATTCTCAATCTGACTATTCTTCGGGAAATCGACCACAAGCACGACCTGATAATGGCTCACCCGTTGGGGAATTACACTAAGCCCTTCATCAATGATGTAACTGAATTGCAGACTGGCGGAGTGATGAGCCTTGTTGACATATTCAGAGGATTCATGGCTAATGAGTCTGTTTTGACAAAACCTAGGATGACGCTTGGTGGCCTCCAGCCTGCTGAAACAAACTGGTATGATTGTGGTTCAATCGAGTGTTTAACTTTCGATGATGAAAATCTTACGCAAGCCCACATCGACCTTGCGGCCAACAGAATGGCTTCAACAAACGGCTCAGACTTCTTGAGATGGCTTTCCCTGGACCGTGGGTTTGTCGCAGCAGAAGAAAATACCGGGATTGTTGGTGGCCCTGTAGGTGGTGAATTGCAAGCTGATGGTTCTTGGAAGAATGCAATTCCTGGCCCTGGAAGATGGTCCGCTTCATCATCTTGGTTATTGGTCCAACTTGACAAAACAAGCTTAGAAGAGGCGGGCTGGACAATAGCATGGAAGGATGCTCATCCAGAAAAAGAAATCTCGTTCACAGATGATGGATTTGTCATAGGTGGTTACAGATTGAGTAACTCTGAACTAATTATGAATCCACCAAATTACACTGAGGAATATTGCTTATCCCTCGAAAGCCCCTGTTCTCTTGAATGGTCTATTATGCACCTCGAAGGGCTCATCAGAAGTCATGACAACAACTCTGTCACACTCATTGTAGGGCAGGCTGTGAATGTCGAAGTAAATAGGGAATTACAGAATTCAGCAGGCCTTGTTCTTGGTATGGGTATTGTAATCATAGTTCTTCTATATGCCTCATTAAGAAGATGGTCAGATGTTGCAATTGTTTCAATTTGTTTGGGAGGCGCATTACTGTGGATGCAAGGCCTTATCGGTCACGCTGCAACACTTTTCTCCTGGATAGGTTTTGACATAATATCAAGGTCTCAGTTCTCTAATCTGCTACCGATACTCGTACTCGCCTTGGGAATCGATGATTCATTACATGCTCTACACAGATACAAAGAAGAGCGTAAGAATGGAAACACTCCCGATTATTCTGGCAAAATAACAATATCAAGAGTTGGAAGAGCCATCTTCCTAACGAGCATAACAACAATGGCGGCCTTCGCTGCAAATCTGTTTAGTGATGTCGCAGCTTTGAGGTCTTTCGGGATCGAAGCCGCACTTGGAGTATTCTCCGCATTGGTATTAACAGGAATTTGGGCACCATTAATTCGTATTTCATTTGACGAATGGATGGAAAAAAGAGGTAAGGAAACCAAACCCGAAGACAATAAGCGATTGTTGGATGAAGAAAAATTACGGCAAATAGCCATTGCTTCTGGAACTGGAAAGCGACCGATGATAATCGCAGGGATTTGTCTCTTGCTCACAATTCCTGCAGCATGGGGAATGGTAAATCTCGAAGGTGATTTCGCAGTGGAAGATTTCTTAGAAGCAGACTCAGATTTCGCTTACGGGGTTGCGATGGTTACGGAAAGGTTCTCCGACGAAGGTGAGCCGGCGATGTTACTAATCGAGGGTGATGTCGCAGAGCCCGTTGTATTTCACGCAATCAACGAATTTAGAGAAAATGCAAATCAGAAAACGGATGGAGTTGTTGACAAAATGGCTCGAACGCCTGACGGTAATGTCGATATTTTAGCAGTCGATGAATTCGTTGAGGCCGCATCCGCTTCTTTCATGAATAACCCTCAGCCATTTTATGACCGCGGGTTCAACGAATCAAACTGTGGAACATACGGTATGCTAAACGCCCCCGACTTACAGGACAAGGACTGTATCGTCTTCTTCTATGGAGTATTAACCCTCGATGGAATACCCGGAACCGAAGTTCCATCCTCGCTAATCGATTTGTACATCGCTCCTAATGGAGAATTAGATCCAGAAAGAGTTTGGTTAACTGTTGATGGGGAGCCCGTAGAGTATGATAAGATGATCATTCGGTTTGGGCTCACATCTCCTCAGCACTTCCCAACCATGGGTCCAGGAATTGAAGAAATCAAAAGAGACCTTGCTCCGTTCATGAATTTATCAACCGGCACATGGGAGGAGGCCGGGGAGGAAGAAGAAGACAAACCATTGAATTGGGTGATGCTTACGGGAAGGCCTGTTACAAGATTCGTAGCCAGTGATAAAATGCAGTCTGAGATGCAATCTTCTCTTTTATTGGGTTCATTATTTGTCCTCACTACCCTTTCGATAGGATTCAGATCGGTAAAGCAGGCATTTGTTTCATTGACACCTATTCTTTTGGTGGTTGTATGGTTGTATGGCCTGATTTATGCACTGGGTTATTCGCTGAATATAGTAACGGTTACGATTGCAACGATATCCTTAGGAGTGGGAATTGATTATTGTATTCACGTTACTGAACGGTATCGCGAGGAAAAGGAGAAAGGCGCAAATCACGTAAATGCCCTACATGGAGTTGGAGGTGCTTGCGCCTTAGCTCTAATCGGTTCTGCAGTCTCGGATATTGCTGGATTTTCAATCATCGCAACCTCATCAATGGGATTATTCAATACGTTCGGATTATTTTCTGCGATGATGATTTTGCTTTCATTAATCG
>JAPOHM010000061.1 GCA_029979405.1 Methanobacteriota archaeon | reverse complement strand
CCGGTTTCGGTTCATGACACCCGGGTCACGTGGGGGCGAGACATCAACGTCCGCCTGTGGGAATCCATAAGCCGGCTAAGCCGCCTCTTGGCTTTCGGACCGCCATATGCGATTTGCGGAAGAGGGCACGCAAACTCCCCTCCTATCCCGCCATGCCGTACAGCCTTACCATTTTGAACCCACCGAATGAAATTTATTCGGCTTCTTCATACTTCGAAGGGCAACTTGTTTTGATTACTTCTGCCTCAAAAATCCATGCATCATCAGAATAAATTAGAACTCCCTCAGCATATACCGTACGATTATTGTCTAATCCGTTAGAAACGCTTGCCTGGCTGTAATCTACTAATAATTCAGAATCTTCACCGTGTATTATGAATGTGAGTTGGGTCTCATTGATACTGTAATCCAAAATCTCACCACGAATTGCAATTTCTTTGCCCTCCAAATTACTTGGTGATTCCATTACCTCATCTATCGTCCTTGTTGCTTCTGGTGTTTGAAGTAACAGAGTTGAGCCTAGAGCGATAGTCAAAACAGCACCTATCAATAGCAGTCTAGTTCTGTGAGTCAACATAATTTCAGCCTCTTGCATAGCCTATCAATTCAGAAAAATCACTGATACCATCTGACTTCATTTTCCTTTCCAAGCCATTTACTATGTTTTTCACCACACTGGGGCCTTCAAAGACCAAAGACGAATAGAGCTGAATTAGATGTGCACCATTTACGATTTTTTCATAGGCGTCATCACAATTGGAGATACCACCAACTCCGATAATTGGCCAAGAACCGTCGGTATGATCTGCAATTAATCGTATTACTTCGGTTGACCTATTTTTGAGAGGTTTTCCCGAGAGACCGCCGGATTCGTCCATAATCCGTCCACTGTTAGGACGCGAAATTGTAGTGTTGGTTGCCACTATTCCAGCACAACCTAAACTACGTGCTGTATCAACAATGGATTTAATCTGCATGTCGTCAAGGTCAGGAGCTATCTTTACTAAGACTGGTTTATCCTCAGAATGTTTTTTCACTTCGTTGATGATTCTTGATAAGTCATCATCTTTTTGTAACTCACGTAGATTAGGCGTATTGGGTGAGGATACGTTGATCACGAATCCGTCAACCTGTTGTGAACAACTCACTACGGTTTTAGCATAATCAAGGTGAGCATCTTCCAGTTTGGTATCTTTTGATTTTCCAACGTTCAAAAATAATGGTATGTTTGGAATGTAAGTATTTTTTAGGTGGTTTGCCATTTCCTCACACCCAATATTATTGAATCCCATACGATTGATAAGGGATTGAGTTTTACTATCTCTGAACATACGAGGCTTAGGATTTCCAAGTTGTTTTAATTCAGTTATGCCACCGATTTCAATAAACCCAAAACCGATATTTTCCCATCCTTTCATAGCCTCCGCTCTCTTATCCATTCCAGCTGCTAATCCCAGAGGATTTGAAAAATTCAGTCCGAATTTGTTCGATGGTATGTTTTTTGGTTTATACAGAATTCTTAGCAACATTCGACCAATGAATGACCACGAAACAAATCTAAGAGCTAACAGAGACCTCTGATGTGCTTTTTCGCTATCTTGTATAGCGATTAAGGGACGGGCCAATAACTTGTATCCCACTCCCATAATTCGATGTCGGGAAGCCGTATTCTTCAAATCTTGTGTTCGGTTGGGCTAATTAGTGCTAATCAGTGACCCACGTTGGCCATCTCTAAGAGAAGCGGCTAGAAGATTCCTAAGAGAAGATGGATGTGCATTATCAGTTCCGGCCAAATTTCAGGATGAAGCATGGGATTTAATTCAATTAATTTCTGACCACATTCCAGAAAAATTGTCATTACCGACGGTCACAATTGGTGAACTCAGTGGTGGTGAATATTTTGACATGGGTGAAAAAGAGCCACGTAATCATGTGTGTTGGGTACCAAAGGCAACTTGGATTGATTTCAAAACTCAAGTTGTTGAATTGTTGGAGGCAGGATATCCCGGTTGCATAGGGTGTGGTGGCCCCGGTTCTGAGGGTGAATGGAATGAGGCTCTCCGGAGAGAAGAAATGGCCGAAAATTGAGAGCGTTTTTTTTACAGTTACATAGTAACTGTGTAAAATCCATACAAAACGAGACTTCAAGTATCGCCGATTTTCCCCCCTTGATTCATGCCAGTGGTAATCATCGCCGAAAAGCCAAGTGTTGCCGCTGATATTGCAACCACACTAAGCGTGACTAAAAAATTAGAAACTCATTGGGAATCTGATGACATAATTGTGACATGGGCTGTAGGACATTTACTCGAATTAAAGACGCCGGAAGAGTACGATGATTCATTCAAAAATTGGCATAAGAGTTTGGACAAATTACCGTTTATTCCATCAGATTTTCAACTTAAGCCAATAGGTGGAAGAGGTTCAAACAAAAAGCAACTTACCGCAATTAAGAAACTAATTACTAACAAACAGTGTACAGAAGTCGTGAATGCTTGTGATGCTGCAAGAGAGGGAGAACTGATATTCAGAAGAATCGTACAGTTTGCAAACATAAAAGCATCATCCTCACGGATGTGGTTACAGTCAATGACAAAAGATGCAATCATGAACGCTTGGGATAATAGAAAAGACGCATCTGATTATAATGATCTGCGCGACGCTGCAGAATCCCGAGCAGAAGCAGATTGGATAATTGGAATGAATGGTTCAAGAGTTGCTTCAACCCTCTTGCGTGTCGGAAGAAGAGACAGGAAATCATTATCCTTGGGAAGAGTACAAACTGCAACCCTTGCAATGATAGTCGACCATGAGTTGAAAATTCTATCACACAATCCAGAACCATTTTGGAGTTTGGAAGCAGAATTCCAATCTCCTGAAGCGCTATGGACAGCAAGATGGGAAAGAATAAACCACAAAGATGACCCCGAAAGGCCTGAACACAAGGCACACAGAATTACTGATTTATCTGAAAAGGAAGAAATCGAGAAATTATTGGCCAATAATGACGGTTTTATCGTAGACCAAACAGAAAGAGAGAGTGCGGAGAAGCCTCCGCTAAATTTCGATTTGACGAGCTTACAGAGAGAAGCAAATAACCTGTGGTCATGGTCGGCAAGACGAACACTTTCTGTAGCACAGGAATTGTATGATACTCACAAACTTACAACCTATCCTAGAACAGACTCTAGACATTTACCGGAAGATATGGTTGAGACAATATCTAAAACAATCAGGCAATTAGGAGCTCAAGAAAGTTTTGAACCGCACTCAAATTATCTTGTTCAAAATGGATTGAAGAATACAAAAAGAAATTTTGATGATTCAAAGGTTTCAGACCACTTTGCGATTATACCAACTGGCAAATTACCCGATGGTAGCCTAAATGCTGATGCTTCTAAATTATATGATCTGATTTCAAGACAATTTTTGGCATCATTCCATCCAGAAGCATTGTGGACTGTTCAAAAAAGGACTGTGACAAAATCTGGTCACCAATTCATCAAAGAAGCACGCAACATCAAACATGAGGGTTGGAGGGCAGTACGTCCAAAAAATCAGAGATATCCAGATGGCTGGGGGAATCTTACTAATAATCCAGGTGATGCATCCTTAGTCGAATTTGAATTTAAAGAAGAACAAACCAAACCAGTTGGTAGATTGAAAGAAGCTGGATTGCTTCGCCTCATGGAAAATGCTGGAAAAGAAATCGATGATGACGAACTTTCTGCTGCCATGAAGGACAAAGGATTGGGGACACCCGCTACACGAGCTGAGACCATTGAGAAATTAATCTCGAGAGAATTTATTTCCAGAGGAAGAGGAGGTTCGATTAGGGCTAATCCTCATGGTATAAGATTGATTGATATGTTGAGAAGAATTCCAGTCGAATGGATTACATCTGCTGAGTTAACCGGTGAAATGGAATCAAAGCTTACAGGAGTTCAACGCGGTAACGTAACCCGTTCTGAATATATGAAAACAATTTCAGACCTCGCATCCGAACTTGTGAACTCGATAAAAAATCATGATAGGAACCAATTTTACGTGAATGAACCCACAGTAGGGTCTTGTCCCGAATGTTCAGGTAACATGAATGAAACTGTAATGTCATATATTTGCGAGAAAAATGCTGGAAGAGACTCTGGTTGCAGTTTTGTAGTTTGGAAGGATTCAAGTGGCAGATGGTTCGACAGAGAAACTGTATCTAAGTTACTCAAGGAGAAAGAAATAAAAAATCTGCACGGATTTTTCTCAATGTCTGGGGAATCGTATGAAACTGATGTCTCAATAAACTCATCAGGGTTGTCAATTGGCGGAGGGTCATCTTCATCTGTAAATGATGATGATGAAATTCTTTGTGAATGCCCGGCATGCTCGCAAGGAAACATTCGAATTGGTGAATCGTTTTATTCATGTGATGGTGAAGATTGTAAGTTCCGTGGCATTGGTAAAATAATTTGTAAAAGAGAGATATCAAGAGATACTGCTCTTCGGATCTTAACAGAAGGTAAATCAGAACTTATTGAAGATTTTATATCGAAAAGAAACAAACCATTCTCAGCATATTTGGTTCTTGGTAAAACTAGAACTGAATTTGAATTTCCACCGAGAGAGTTGTCTGCCGATGTGAAAAGATTTGATGTCGTTGAGGGCGTTGTCGCTATGTGCCCAAAACACAATGTAGGTATCATAGAAACACCAACTCATTATCAATCTGAAACCAATTCTGAAGGATGCAAAATATCAATTCTGAGAGAAATGAGTAAGAGAGAGATTACCAGAGCAGAGGCTAAAGATTTAGTCGAAAGCAAAAAGATTGGTCCATTTGAAGATTTTACCTCAAAGAAATCAGGTAAACCCTTTACAGCAATTTTGTATGTGAAAGGTAACGAAACAATTGGATATCGATTCGCTAAGAAATAATCCTACACAACCTTGACATTTGTGATGGTGTACGGAGTTATTGATGTACCAAGTTGTTATTGTCGGTGCTGGTCCCGTTGGTGGCCGATTAGCAACTGAGTTATCTAAACGTGGAATTAGTACGTTAATGCTTGAAGAGCATGCTGAAATTGGCAGACCATTCCAATGTGCTGGTCTTGTCAATCCACCTGCCATGGAGGCAGTAAAATTAGAAGATTCAATTTTACAAAATATCAATGGTGCCCTTATCCATTCACCCTCTGGGATACAAGTTCCTGTAGGAAATGAAAAAACCGTTAGGACACATGTTGTCTGCAGAAAAAAATTCGATCAGGGTGTAGTTAGACAGGCTATGGAGGCAGGATCACACCTTTGGCTTAAATCACGACCTATTGATGCTGAGATAAATGACGATGAGGTAATCTTAACCATAGACAAAGAAGGCGATAAAATAGAATTGTCGTGTAAACTACTAATCGGAGCAGACGGAGCTCATTCATGGACGAGGCGCAAATTCAAAATGGGTAGGCCAAAGGAAATGATGATTGGTTTTCAAGCCGATGTAAAGGGGTTAGAAGGAAAATCGAATTGGCTTGAAATGTATACTGGTTCAGATATTGCACCCGGGTTTTTCTCCTGGGTAATACCAACCGGAGAAGACACACATAGAATTGGCATCTGGTCCAAAGCAGACTTGCTTGATGGAAGAAGCGTTGAACAATGTTATGAATCTCTGATAAATCATGAATTGTGGAAAGATAGATTCTCTGGAGTAAAAGAAATTGCTAGGTATTGTGGACCTGTGCCATGTGGACTCATAAAAAAACCATTCAAGGATAGAGTGATGGTTATTGGTGATGCAGCCGGAATGGCTAAACCAACAACAGGTGGTGGTATCGGCCCGGGATTCAGACAGGTGGAAGCAATCATTGATAAGTTAACTAAATCCATTATAGAAGATAAATTATCGCAAAATCACTTGGCCAAGGTCTGCAAGCCGTATAAATCACTTTCAAAAGATCTCGACAGAGCAAGGGCGTTGCGTGATCTATTAGTTACTATTCCAGATGATGAAGAACTAGATTCCCACTTCAGAATGTTTAACAGACCTGAAATTCTAGAATTAATCAATGAAATCGGTGACATCGAGCATCCTGTACCGTTGGGATTGGCACTGTTAAGGAAGGTTCCCGAATTCCGCAAGTTAGCGTTAAAGGCTGGCGTCAGAATATTATTTGCTTGAGTGATAGCATGGTTCGAATTACACATAGAATTCGTTATCCGCCATTCGAATCATCAAAACTAAACCCCGAAGCGATACCTATAGCAGAAAATTCATTCGAAATTGATGGGCCTGTCGTACCTGCTTTCAAGTTAGGAAGTGAAGATTCTTGGTTGGTTGAAAGAATCATTGAAGGGAAATATGAATTTGATTCAAAATATCATGGAGATATTCCTACCGCTATTGAAAAACAGAGAAAGGGTTGGTACATTTTGCCAAATCCAATTCACGCTAAGGCTAGAAAATTCATCAATATATCAGTGATCATTCTTATGACGGCATTGTTCTATCTATTTACTGCCCCAATCCAGTCCTCAATGGGAATTCCAACATTTGGAACTGGGAAAATACGACTCGGATTATTAGATTATCCGGCATTAGCCGTCGTAGTTGTTCCACTGCTAGTTATACCAATTATTTTGAGAATTGCAGCTAATTTAAGCGACCTAACAAAACAAAAAGAGTTCTTTTCAAACGCACCAATTAGTCCTAAATTTAAATTTGATTCACTAAATAATGAGTCGAAATTAACTGGAAATGTAAGTTTTGACCAAATACCATCAGGTTGCACAGACATCAAAATTACTTGGAGAGTCGGAGTATTACCGCCAGCAAGACATCGACTATTTTCTGCTCTCAAATTGGACCCAAATGGACAACCACCACCCGGCCTTACAACACCATTGCCGCACCACTGGGAGAAAGGTCTCGATGATGGAACGGGAATGGGCGAAGATGCCCCAATGGAGAGACATGATGTTCCAGGTGGAATGTTTTTGAGACCTATGCGGATAATGAGCTATGGCGGTTCAGCAACAATAACTGAAAACGATGGACATTTTGATTTAGAAGCACCAGAAGGAAATTGGCCAGGAACCGTTTATGGGGATTTAGTGAGAATCCATTGGGAGTGTATTATTACTTTTGAAAGAGAAGTTGGTGGACCACTTCTTTGGGTACAACCACTTATTATCGAACATACTAATTCCACCGTAAGCAATCAAAATTTAACTATACAAGACGGTCGCACAGAATCAGATATATTCTAGAAGGTTTCATTTGCTTGGTGCATAGTGTAGTACTATGAAGGGGCAGAAGTATCAAGCGATTTTTCTAACCATCGTAATGCTACTTTCTGGTTGTTTGTCATCAGAACCAGAAGCCGACATTGAAAAAGACATTGAGAAAACAGAAGAGCTATCTGTGAACTTTACACTTGATGATTACCCACTGAATGCAGAAGTTGGCGAATTTGTATTAATTTCTGGAAGTGTCCTAATCTCTCCAAGTGAAACAGATTACTCAATTCTTTACGATATTGTTTCTCCAACTGGAATAAGAAATTTAGAGTCCTCTATTCTTTTCGATAAATCGAATCTAAAGATCATTTTTTCACCAGATGAACCTGGAGAATGGTCAGTAATTGCAAAACTGTACATTGAAGGTTATGATGACCCACTAATTCAGCAGACTGCTTTCACAACAAACGTACCCGATGAAGGAGATTCAGTATTGGTTACTGATGCAATAATTGAGCTGGATGGCCCACAAGAGCTAATTATCTCAGGAACTGTAACACATGATCATTTAGAATCTTGCGAAATCACAGAAAACTCTGTAATTTATTATCCAGATGATGGAGGAAATTTTGCGATTAATAAAGGAATGATTCAGGAAAATTTAGACTTAACAATCAGCCTAATGTGCGGGAT
>JAPOHM010000194.1 GCA_029979405.1 Methanobacteriota archaeon | reverse complement strand
TAAGTAATACCAGCCCCAGCCAGTAATCTTGAAATAGGTGAAATCGGTCTGCCAGTACTATTCCTGAGCGTGATATCAATAGTTCTACAACAAAATCTCTTCTGATTGTCTGGATCTTTCTTGTTATGTTGGAGGTCGAAGAGGTCATATTCCATGTAAACTCGGTGACGAAAGGCTAAGGTATACACTAGAAGGGGATCCTGAACCAGCTCCTCGAACTCGTCACGGCCATTTGTAACGATCCAGCCATGTAAAACTTCGGTCACATCTGTCATCTTCGGATTGATCCCATTCTTGGCAAAAAATGGACACGTGTGTGTGATCGCGCTCAACATCAAGAAAAGCTTCATGGTAATGTCTGGCATTTTGTTTGCAAGCACGGATTTTCCTGTTCTGTCTTTGGGACAATAACCAAACCTCCAGAACCGAAAAGAACCGTTACAAGAAGCCGAAATCGTAAATATCACACACCTCAAATAGCGCCTAGCCAGCCTCATTTCTACGGTGTTCTCTTTGACTTCCTGAGTCTGTGCTGGTGGTTTAGTCAGTCTCAAAATAGAATTGAAGCTCTCTTCTGACAGGTGAGCATAAAGAAGAAGCCACACAAATTCCAGAAGATGAGAAGGGAAGCATGGATATTCCTTTGCAGGCAAATTGAGTCGCAATGGTTTCTTGTAAGGGTCACCGTCCACTAGGGTCCTCAGTGAAGGCGTCATTCCAACAGGGTCCTTGGATACCTGATCAGCATCCAGTCGGTAGGAATTGAGTGCTCCTTCTTTGGGATATGTTTTGTTATGGTGTGTTTGAAACATCCTCTTAAATTGATCCAACGTCATGTCAGATATCAAACCTAATTTTACCTCTGGGTCCACCATGTCAAATTTAGGACAGATTTCCTTCAGTGTGTTGAAGGCAACCTCTGAAAATTTTTCTAACCAAATTTGCAGGTATACGTTGCTCAATTTATCCTCATCTGTCCAATTCCATTTTTCCAACCTTTCAATTCTCTGTGACGTGGACACCCAAGAATCATCATCACAGAGACCATCACGAACCAATAACTCCCTAAAAGCATTTTTGGTAGATCCATCTCTTGCCATACCACACAGAGTAGCTTCGATGCCTTTGGATTTATCTCCTGGATGATAGAGATAACCCAACTGTTTGGATATCACACAAGTCTTGAAGTGATCCAGAAAAGCACCCAAAACATGGACAATGTTATGATGACTCAACTTTCCTTGTCTGGCTTGCACGGACATTGAGGTGCCCATCATGTCGATCCTGAACGATGCCCCGAGATCGTTTGGAATGCAGTAGAAAAACTTCACGCTGCAATCAATTATTTTCAATCCATTGCTCTCCGTCGCGATGCATAACTTTGAATTGCCTTCCTCTGCGGCGACCAATTCATTGAAAAATTTGGACACCTGATTCTTCAGGACTATCGCTGAACCGGGTAGAAATAAACCATTAAATGCCATATCAGATGCGGCACACCTATGAAGACCATCTGTTGGTGAGTAGAACAGTCTTGTTTGCCAAGCCATGTTGAAATTGATAAAGAGACGAAGAATTCTCCATTTATCATGATGCTTTTCAGTTTTTTCTACTGTTTCCAAAACCTCCTCCTTGGTGCCTCCCCACAGATGACTGCCATCCCAAGCTCTTTCATCGATGAACTTGGTCAAATCTTGAACACTTCCATTTGGAATGTTCAATTTATTGAGTTGTTCGAGGAATTTGGAAGCTAATTCAAATACAGACAAATGCGCATCCCTTGGAAATTCCATGCCGCACAACCACTGCAATGCATGCTTGAAGGTATCTTCACCGGCAGGTGTGGCAGACAAATTAAAACAAGTCTCATCTCCATGCACCCAATTCAGATTTGAAGTTGACTGAACCTCTTCGAATGTGGTCAATACACAACAGATTTCACCAGACAAAGGACTATTGAAGGAATCAACGCTCGTCACCATTTGCCACAACAAATTCTTACTTCTTTCGATTTCGGTTTCGACAGGAAGCAATTTTTCGGGGTTCAGCACATTTCTCATATTCACTCGTATCATACAATATGGATTGATATGATTTTTCTCTAAGGTTGTGTTGACATCTGCTGTTTCGTTACGATGCAAAAGTAAACAGCCTAATTTGCTTGCATCGATTTGATTCTCTCGAAAATCAGGATTGTCAGACATCTTCCCAATAATTTTACACAATATGATCCAAGAAAGTAAAAAAATTATGAGATGGCAAATCAGTCAGTTGCTGTTATATCTAAATACACAAATTCATAATATTGTGACGTTTGAATGAACTTGCTATTGAATGTAAAATTGATGTCATCGTCAAGTTTTTTGTGATGACCAACAATATGGACGATGACTACTTAAAAATAATTGTTAGATAAATACAATCTTTTGTTTTCATTGTCCAGATGAATGCGAACCCTAATTGTAATTTGGCACTTCAAACATTCTAACCAAGAAATTTGTTGACTTTTTGCAATTAAGAAGAATAAAGAACCTTATTGTTTCAAAATGACAACTAAAAACACAATGGACCATTTCCTCTCGCAATTTCTACATAGTTCTTTTTACAGCCAATATCCGCTGTTTGGGATGTAGATATCTTCTACCAATCCAGTAAACAATACACATAAGAGTTACCAACAAGACATCCACCCCTTCCAACCCCTTTCGCAAAATTTGGATTCAAACAGAACAACATCTTGTTTTCCAAACTTTCCTTCCTGCGATGAAAAT
>JAPOHM010000258.1 GCA_029979405.1 Methanobacteriota archaeon | reverse complement strand
TCCATAAAGTGATTGCCATATTTCTTGAGCAGTAGGCTCTCGATACTGAACTGGAGGGGCGTAGGGATTTACTGCCTGAGTTGCGGGCTGTGCGCTTGGCGCGGGCTGGTTGGTAGGAGTGTAATATGAAGTCATGGCAGTTCCTCCGAAGGGGGTTTGTCGCTTAGGGATTCCGCTATTCTCATAACTCTCAAATCCAAAGTAATCGTCACCAAATCAACCTCTTTGGACACCGGATTTGAATACTGAGATGTAGTCACCCCCTTACCCTCATGCTTTTGGCATAATTGAAAAAATGGCTCTAATTGCTCAACAAGCTCCGGTCGGGGCTCATCAGTAGATGTTTTTTGCATAGGAATCAGCTTGATCCCCTTACGCTTCCACAAAGAACCCGATTCTTCGTTGATGTTTTCCATCATTTCTTGCTCCTTCCATTGTGAGTATAACCAATACAACTGTAATAATTCTGGAGAATATGATGAACGCAGGGGTGTGCCGGAGTCAATTCTTGAAAAAGCAGTAAAAGCTCTAGGTTGGCCGGTCAAATTATCTGTGAAGAATTCGTCAAAAAGAGTCCTACCATCTTCTGTTGGGGTCATTGTATCTGCATCAATTAATCTCGCAGAAAAGGCATCAGGCCCTAATGTTTCTAATCTAATTCCTGTAACGCAACATTGACCTGGATTGTTGAACCTCGCAATGAACGGGAATATTGGATGCCTAGCGGGTCTAAGAATCTTCGAAACCGCTTTGATATTTTTTTTCCGTCTTAGTTTAGGATCAGGGTCAGCATCAGGTGTAAATCGAACTCTTGGATAGTAGACTGATGTATAATCCATGATACCTCGAAGGGTTGTTGCCGTTTGAGTCCTACGGAGATAAATCATTAGGGTTTAGTCTGCAATATTTCGTAAATCACCCTCTCGGTATTCCAATTATGCAACGCCGACATACACCTCTTAATGGTGGGAACCATCAAATGTCTTTGCAACTTTATCAAGTCGTTTCTGTAGGGGTCAAACACAGGATGCTCACTTATCTCAGGCGTATTGAGCTTCTTTTTCCACTTTCGTTCTAGCCATACATCTGCCTTGTTTGCAACTAAAGCGACCACTTCGGGTTTGTATGTCTTGGCCTTTTTCCTTAGTTTGCGAGACTTGAATTTAGGATAATTCTTTGTGATGAGGACATCAACAAGCTTACCGAATAACTCAGACTGCTGAGTAGACCCCCCTCTTGGATTATTGATATCTCGACCATCAATCAAAAAAATGACGATTTGCACATTTCTTGAAATCATATCTTCCAACCATAAATCAAAGTATTCTGGATGGCCCCCCAAATCCGTGCTAGATATGGTTCTTCGAATTACGGTAGGTCTTGACTCTGCCCTGAAAGAAACCTTCTTGATGTTGGGTTGTGGCAAAACGAAGGACTCGGATTTTGGGGCGTAGGCGTGAAATGTCGCCGTATTACCTTCTTCTGGGTCTACTTCCAGTTCACC